>DASRAA010000042.1:0-2483 GCA_035638375.1 Binatia bacterium
CCGTATAGTTAACACAGATTTCAGAGACCCAGACAATCATGCAATGCGGGCAATGAGGTGCTTGTCCAACCGACTCGGTCTTTGGATCGATAGCTAGGGTTCGGCGAGGTGCAAAACCTTCTTAAACGGCTTCAAGTCGCACACCGGACATGTTACTGCGCACTATGCTATTTGCTAATCTCGGCTTCCTTTGCTTTTGACGTTATGAGATGCACTTGGACGCTACGGTCGTCTTGGAGCCGGTCGTCAGCAAGCAGGGCCCCGTTTGCGAGGGACCCGGCCAAATCCGAGCGCCACCTGTCCGGTCAAATCTGCGACTCAAGGTCTCGAATTTGTCCGTCAGATCCGCGACATGTCTCAAGACTCACATTGACGCACTGTCAAGCCGGCTCGTCTGTGCTAGCGTGGTTGCGGGAGGTGAGTCCATGCCTGCCACCGCACGCGTAACAGAAACCCCAATTGAGACGCTTCCAGTCGAAGAACGTATCCGCCGCAGAGCGTACGAACTCTACGTCCAACGAGGAAGTGAATCTGGCTCGGAGCTCGACGACTGGCTGCAAGCCGAAGAAGTGGACTTGCCCCCATTCTTGACACAACCAGTTAAGACTCAAAATCCATTCAAAGGAGAATTGAGTCATGGGGTTGTCGAGAAGGATGTTCACCAAAGAGTTCAAGCGGGCCGCGGTCCAGCGGCTGGAGCAGGGGGTTTCCATCGGCGAGGTAGCGCGGGCGCTGGAAGTGAACCCGAACGTGCTGCACCGCTGGCGGCGTGAGTTGCGGCAAGGGCCAGGCAACGCGTTTCCGGGCAACGGGAAGCCACGGTGGCCGGAAGGCCGGATCGCCGAGCTGGAACGTAAGATCGGCCAGCAAGCGCTGGAGATCGATTTTTTGAAGGGCTGCTTGCAGCGCATCGAGGAACAGCGGATGCTGCAGGCAGTGACTGGAAATCCGCGGTCTACCGGAAGGTCCAGGAAGAAGTGAAGGCCGATCGTGGGCTGACGATTGAGCGCATGGTGGAGCTGGGCCGGGTTTCCCGGTCCGGCTTCTACCGTTTCGACGACACGGAATCCGGTCCGGACCGGGACATGGAGCTACGCGACGCGATTCAGAAGATCGCCGTGGAGTGGCCCTGCTATGGTCGGCCTCGGATCACCAAGGAGCTGCGTCGGCACGGCTGGGTGGTGAATCCCAAACGGGTACGCCGTCTCATGCGGGAGGACAACTTGCTGTGCGTGCGCAGGCGGAAATTCGTGGTAACCACCAACTCCAACCACGAACGCAAGATCTACCCCAACCTGGCGCGAAACGTGATCCTGACGGGCACCGATCAGCTGTGGGTGGCGGACATCACCTACATCCGGCTCCGTGACGAGTTCGTATTCCTGGCTGTCATCCTGGACGCTCACTCGCGCCGCGTCATCGGCTGGGCGCTGGACCGAACGTTGGAAGATGAACTGACACTCGGCGCCCTGAGGACGGCTCTGGCACGTCGCATCGTCGAGCCTGGGCTGGTCCATCACTCCGACCGGGGCACGCAGTACGCCAGCAATGACTACACCAACCTGCTGAAGGATCACGGCATCACCATCAGCATGTCGCGCAAGGGAAATCCGTGGGATAACGCAGCCTGCGAATCGTTCATGAAAACGCTCAAGTATGAGGAAGTGTATCGCAACGAATACCGGGATCTGCCCGAGGCACGCGCGGCCATCGGCGACTTCCTGGAAAAGGTCTACAACCAGAAGCGACTGCACTCGGCTCTGGGCTATCGGCCGCCGGCAGAGTTCGAGCGAAACCTGGCGCAAAACACAAAGGATGCCGCTTCGCGGCAGCTTCCTCTATGAGTTTTCTCAGGCATCAGGAAATCTTTCCATCCGATGGGGGCGCCAACCTTACGGCCAACACCCCCGCTCATCGTCTGGATGAGTTTCCGGCTGGCTATTCCTTGGCGGGTTGCTCTCCAGCATGGCCCGCCTCCACTTCGCCAACCGGTACCGAGTATGCGGTACAGTCGGTTTGCTGGTCGAGAACTTTTCATCGAACGGCAAGGTGTGTCTTAACCATTTGTGTCAGCCGAGGGGACAAGCGCACTGTCTCGCTAAACTGCGAGTCTACCGAAAACTCCGGCCTGCCAACACCGTGCTCTGCTTGGCTCCTATCGAATTCCTGCTCAGAGCCGTCAACACAACTAAGTAGCCAGACAGATACTTATGCATATTTTCACAATGGGAAAGTCCGGAGTGTCGTAGCGCGTGCGGTTCGGGAGTTCGCGGCGCGGTTCGATCGCACGAATCCCGAACACCGCGCCCGATTTGGCTGACTGAAATCGCGAAAAAAAAATTAAACCGATGCACTCAACAGAGCATCGAATTAATGCGCGGCGAACGAATGTTCACGCTGCACATCCCAAGGAATTGTGTATGTCGATTGAGGTCGTTGTCGGTCCGCCGCTGGTAACAATAAATCGTGGTGAGATATTTGTG
>DASRAA010000043.1:0-15216 GCA_035638375.1 Binatia bacterium
AAGTATGTACTGGGGCCGCGCGAAACCAAGAGCGCATTGGAAACTGCGCCCGAAGCATCGACGGCGACTTTCACCTTCACATTGACTTTGCCTGTTATTGTATTCCTCGCTTTTGCGGGCACGTCCGGTAGAACTTCATGAGTCACTGCCCCGTGATCGACGCTGCTGGTATTGGTTTTAGAAGCGCGCAAACTGCCAATCTTCGTTGGCTGTATGGAAGATGTAGTGGTCGGCGGCGCGGAGATAGTCGCAGCGGGTCGCAAAGTCTTTGAACGGCGGTGGAACATTCCAATTCCTGCGGCAATGGCAGCGACAGCAAGAATACCTGCGGCCGCTATACGAAAAACTCGCATCTTTCCTGTCGTTCCCAACCATTCGACAACGGTCTCTGGCTCCTGCGGCGTTGGAGCATTTCTCTGTGTTACGGGGGCGGGAACCTTTTGCACACCGGCAACACTCGATATCTCTTGCATCGCCGCGTTTTCCTTGGCCCCCACCATCGCTCGCTCTAGACGCTGTCTGATCTCGGCGGTAGACAATCGGCGTCTGGGATCCCAAGTTAAACAATGCTTCGCAATGTCATTGAACGGCTCTGGAATGTTCCCCGGCAACTTGGGATCTTCCTCGTCCGTTCTGTCCCTCGCCGGCAGCTGATTCGTGAGTGCTTCAACAAGCGTTGCGCCAAGCGACCAGATATCGCCACTCGGCGATATTATTCCCTGCGCTCTTTCAGGCGGATCGTAGACGCTGAGGCTTTCGCTGGCTTGCTCCGAGTTACCCACCTCACGAATTCCATCGCTCGAAAGTTTCAATGTATCTTCTACCGCCATGATGTTCGCTGGCTTAATATTCCCATGCACCATGCCATGCCGGTGTAGGTAGTCAAGCACATCCATGGTAGAGCACAGCATTTCGCTCGCTTCGGCCGGTGTCAACCGGCGGTTAGGAAGAATTTCCGCGAGATTCTCATCAGCGTATTCCATAACTGCGAATACCATCTCCTGCTCACCCTCAGGGTGCCAGCGACCGGTATCGAAAATTTGAAGCAGGTGTGGATGGAGAAGTGTGCCAGCCGATTCCCAGCGTGAGATTTGTAGCTGCGCGGCCGCTGCATCTGAGGGGATGAACTTTATTGCGACCTTCGAGCCGTTGATTTCTGTGAGGTATACCGCACTCTGTTTCGAGCCACCAAGACATTGCCGCAGCAGAAATTTCCCGTTAACGACGCGCCCTTCCCATTGCTGCCACATTGCCATTGCTTGCGTTACTCCGCTTCTGTGACTCACCCTAACTCGGAATCGTCACCCGCGGCAACTGGGGGCACTGCTCCTGACCACACACCAAATTGCCTAACAGGACTCTCCTACGAGCGTCGCTCGTGGCACGTAGACCGCTATTGCAGATGGCCATAGAACTCATGCAGCCTCTCGCGATAACTCGATCAAGTACGCAAGTGTGCCGCCCTCCACGTTCATCTGCTCCAGAGTCAAGGGTGCTTTCATGCTATCCGGGAAGGTCTTTGAACTGAAACAATGCTTGTGGTCGAGAGCCGAGTGAACGCTAGGAATAACCTTCCAAAAGAACTTGGCGAATTCGTAGTCTTCGCCGCCCCGCAGCGTACTCAACTGACCCTGAGGTACGCCGTAAGCTCGCATGATATTCCCCATGCTCTCCGCTAACCGCCATTTCGAGCCTTCCGAAAGCATTGAAAACATGGCTTGTTGTTTGGCACCGGAAACGCTACACCAACCGCAACCCCATCTTCGTCCCGCCAAATGACAAGCCTATCGTAAATCAACTACGGTCTTCGCGATGACGTACAACAAGGAAAAGTTAGTGCTCCTTGTAAGGAGAGCCAAACAGAGGCGGGCCAATATATTTCATTCCGTACTTCGCCATAACCTCTGTCATCTTTGAGGCATTCATCTGGTCCGCGGGCACCTTTCCCAGCTCATCAAAGAACTTCTCGAACCCACCCGGCTGGCAAGCGAGTATGAGCTTTCCCTCTGAATCGCCTGTGTTTGCCCAAAGGTGAGGAATGCCTCTTGGGAGCCAGATGCTTTCACTTTGTTGCAAGTTGTACTTGTTGTCTCCCGCCTCGACTACGAGGTTACCTGAGAGTACGTAGCACCACTCATCTTCGCGGTGGTGAACATGGCGAACTGGTCCGGACTTCGGCAAGGTGTGCAGTTCGAAAATGCTTAGGGTGCCTGCGCTATCTTCACTGGTGAGTTTGCAAGGCCACACCCTTCCCTGCTGGGGATTGGCATATGCAAATCGGCTCGCGTCAGGCTTGGCAGTCACGACCTCCGTGGCCACGGGCTTTTGCCACGCTAGCAGGGGTGTTACCGAGACGATCCCAAGACCAAATAGTACGGAACGTCGGTTCGTTCTCATCGCGTGTACCTCGACAATTGGGAAAACAGGTGTTCTTTGTTGTAGACCTACTAGGACTCTGTCACCAGCGCTCAGGCCGACAGGCTGTTGGCTGGTGCGACATTTCGCCGTTTTCCGCCGACGTGCCATATTGGCGGCCTCCTGAGCCGCGCCTCAGTATGGCGAGACGAAACTCCAGTTCAAATTGACGCGAAGCCTGTTTCGGGCCTGCGAGATTTCTAATTACTGAGTTGACGGAAGAGCGTGTTTTGCTGGGTCTTTCTCGAAGGTATGTTTGCAGCCAACGCAGCAAAAGTAGTACATGTCACCGGCATATTCTGACTTGTACCTCGTCGATATGGTGTCGACCGTCATGCCGCAGATAGGGTCTTTGGCCGTCTTAGCGAGCACCGGCTGTTCCGCAGTGGGCCGCGGTTCGGGACCTGGAGTTCTTCGCAGCTGAATGATTTCAGCTAGTATGCTGACTGCAATCTCCTCCGGAGACGAGGCGTGTATATCGAGTCCCGCCGGAGCTCGGACTTTGGCAAGCTTGTCGGCCGGTAGTCCGCGATCTTTCAAATCGTCGAGCGTCTTGGCCGCTTTGGCCTTGCTGGCAACAAAAGCGATGTAGCCTGAACCCGCGTTTATCGCCGCTTCCAGCGCTTCTTCATCCGACTCGCCCTGGGTGGAAACAACGATGAATGTCTGCGGTGTGATCTTGAACCGGGCTGAATCCAATCCTGCCTGGACAGAGTCAGCGCCAGGAAATGTTTCGCGATCTGCTCCCGGGGCAGCGACGGAAACAGCGTAGCCGATGGTCTTCGCGAGTCTGGCAAGAGTGCGGGCGACAGGCGAGCGGCCCAGAATCAGCACGTGCTCCTTAGGCAGGACCGGCTCGATGAAAACGTCCAGCGTACCCCCACTGTGGCAAGTCATGGTGTAGTCCACAATTCCTCTCTCTGGGGACGCCGTTGGACTGATGCGCACCAGCCGCGGCTGGCCATCGGCCATCGCTTTGAGTGCCTCCCTTACTACCACCGGCTGGGAGCAACCTCCCCCAATCCATCCCCAAAGCGTTCCATCAGCCTGGATGATCGCCTTATTGCCCGGCTTGCCTGAGATTGGAGCCTCAAAGCGGACAACAACTGCGACGGCAAATGGTTCGCCCTTCGCCAGCAGTTCGTCCGCTTTGCTCAGGAATTGATCGAACATCTCAGATCCCCTCTGCTGGTTACAGATACTTTTCCAGAGCCAGCAGGCTCTCCAGATTATGTGCCGGAGCGAAAACGTCAACGTGAGGGAGCGCCGCACTCATGCCGCGCGTGATCGGCTGATAGTCTTTCAATCCCAAAAGCGGATTCAACCACAGCAGCTTTTGCACCCGGCTGCGCGTCTTGCAAAGCTCCGCAGCCAGAACTTCAGGCGCGCCGGTGTCCCAACCGTCGCTCAGAATAATAAAGAAGGTGTTGCTTGAAAGCACCCGCCGACCAGCACCTCGATTGAACTCTCGCAGTGATCCCCCGATCCTGGTACCGCCCGACCACTCCCGCGCCCGCTGTGAGACTCCAGTGAGCGCATCCGACAACTTGCGAGCCCGCAGTAAGTCGCTGATTTCCACCACGCCCGTACTAAAGAGAAAGGTATTTACTTTTTTGAAGTGTTTCTGCAAAGCGTAGGCGAAGCGCAGCAGGAACAAGCTGTACAGATTCATCGAACCGCTGATGTCGAGAAAAATCACCAGGCGTTTCTTTTGCGGCTTCCGTCCCTTGTAGGCCAGTACCATCGGATCGCCGCCGCGGGTAATATTTCGTCGAATTGATCGGCGCAGGTCCACTCGATCGCAGTTCGCCTCAATCTTCATCCTGCGCGAAAGACGGATGCTCATCTGGCGCAGAAGCCGAATCGATAGCTTCTCGAGGGCTGCCATTTCCTTTTGCGAGGCTCCGGCGAAATCCGCCTTCTTGAGCCGTTGTTCCGCACTCGCTCCTCCCACAAGTTTTCCTTCGCTGCGCGGCGAAGAAACATATTCGTCTTTGATGCCGACCAGTAGATTTAAGTGTTGCGCTCGGGCCGAGCCGGCCAGTGTTCGACGCGATCGGCTATCCGGATAGTCGGATCGCTCATTTTCCTGATTCCAGAACTCCTCAAATAGTCGGTCGAATTCCAGCCATTCCTCATGCGATGAGCACAGTGCGGCGCGTAGAACAAACAAGAATCTCTGCCGATCAGCGACTCCGATAAGATTGGCGGCTTCAAGCGCTGCGAAGGTCTGCTGCATTCCGACCTGCAGACCCCTAGAACGGCCGAATCGGCAGAACGACACGATCGACGACGCGAGAGAATTCGGGTTTTCGTGCAATGAGCTCACTTCAAGGACCGTGATGAATGTGGTATTCGACACACCCTATTTCGACAGTAGGCTGTCACTGCCGGCTGCTTTCAATGCGACGCTATCTTCCATCGATTTCACAAGGCAGCCCATGATTTGCTCGAGCGTCTCGACATCGAGTGCATGTTTACCTAGGGCCGATGCGGCCTGTACACAGTCCAGGGTCTCGGCCACGCCGGGAGGCTTGCTAAGTTCCAATCGCCGCACTGCTTGCACCAGATGGACAACCTGGCGGGCCAGCTCTTCTTCTACTCCTGGCAGCCTAGCGCGGACAATCCTCATTTCCGTCTCAAAACTGGGATAGTCGATCCAGTGGTATAGGCATCGCCGTTTCAGCGCGTCACTGAGTTCGCGACTCCGATTTGAAGTGAGGATCACATAAGGGACGTGTTTCGCCCGGATCGTGCCCAGCTCCGGCACAGTGATCTGAAAATCGGAGAGCAGCTCGAGCAGGAATGCTTCGAATGCCTCGTCTGCCCGGTCGATCTCGTCGATGAGCAGCACCGGAGTCCGATCTTCTTCCATGATCGACAACAGCAATGGCCTCTGTAGAAGAAATTCACGGCTGAAGATGTGCTTCTCTTTCTCTTCTACCGTTTGCTCAGATTTTTCCTGCAGCTTGATGGCAAGGAGTTGCTTCTGGTAATTCCACTCGTAAACCGCGGAGCTGATGTCGAGACCCTCGTAGCATTGGAGCCTGATGAGCCGTGTCTCCACAGCGGTCGCCAGCACCTTCGCGACTTCCGTCTTGCCGAGCCCCGCATGACCTTCGATCAACAGAGGCTTGCGTAATCGCGTACTGAGGTAGATGGCAGTGGCTAGAGCCGTGTCAGCAACATATCGCAGTCGTTCGAATTCGCGCACAAGCGCATCAACGTCCATGAACGTCTCTGGATGTTGCGGGTCTGGGGAAGCTGCGCTCATGCACCTTGGCCTAAAAACAGACTTTTCAATGCCCGCAACCAACTCCGGAACATCTGTTTGATAGCCTGCCAGGCGATGGATCCGCCCTCGATAGGCGCTGGCGGATGGTTCCGCGGACTCGGAGCCGCAGTGTCTACTGTTGTAGCATTCGCAACCGGGGGCGGATCGGCGGACTGTTGAAGTAAATCCTGGAAGTTTCGGCTGAACTTGTCGAACATGATGTTCGAGACTTCCGTGATGACACGGGATCCCATCTGCGCCAGTATGCCGACGACGTTGACCTCGGAGATGCTGGTCACTTCGGTCCCACCTTCGTTGAGCGCCACGAGCTTTCCCGTCATGGTCATCGACGCGCTGCCGCGCCCACGCACATCCTGCCCTTTGCCCTGAATTTCGATTTCGTGATTTTGTGTATCGAGCCGAAGAATCTGCACTTCACCCTTGTAGTCGGTAAGGCTCGGCCCAACCTTCACTCTGATGGAGCCCTTGTAGGTTTTGACGTCGATTTTTTCTGTGATCTGCGCGCCGGGCACGCAGCTCGCGACCTTCGCAAGATCGCTCAGCAGTCCCCACACCTTTTCGATCGGCTGGCTCACTTGAAAGGTCTTTTCAATCCGCAGGGCCAAGCTAGCTCACGACCCCTTTCTCCTTCAGGATTGTCCACACCTTCCACGGTGTGACCGGCATGTCAATGTGGCGCACACCAAGATGCGCCAGCGCATCCACGACAGCGTTAACAAAAGCGGCGGGCGACCCTACGTTCGGAGACTCGCCTACACCTTTGGCCCCAAAGGGATGATGGGGAGAAGGCGTGCACGTCTTATCAGTCTCCCAATTCGGTGTTTCCACAGCGGTGGGTAGCAGGTAGTCCATAAAACTGCCGCCCTGCACATTGCCGTTCTCGTCGTAGTCGATCTGCTGCATGAAAGCGATGGCCAGGCCTTCGGTCAGGCCACCATGAATCTGTCCATCGACAATCATCGGATTGATCACATTTCCGCAATCATCGACGGCTACGAAGCGTCGGACCTTCACCTCGCCTGTTCCTTTATCGATGTCCACCACGCAGATATAGGTACCGAAGGGAAACGTGAGATTCGGTGGATCATAGTAGTCCACGGCTTCGAGACCGGCTTCCATTCCTTGGGGAAGGTTAGTGTACGCCGCAAACGCGATCTCCTGAATCGTTTTCGCCTTGCTTGGCGCACCTTTGACAAAGAACTTGCCGGGCTCCCACTCCAGATCTTCTTCACCGCATTCGAGCAGATGCGCCGCGATTTTCTTTGCCTTCTCACGAATCTTGCGCGCTGCAACTGCCGTGGCTGCGCCCGAAACCGGGGTGCTCCGACTCGCATATGTCCCCAAGCCGTAGGGCGCAGTATCGGTATCGCCTTCTTCCACCAGAACATCGGCAGCGGGAATGCCCAGTTCTTGCGCGACGATCTGCGCGTACGTTGTTTCGTGGCCCTGACCCTGGCTCTTTGTTCCCATACGACAAATTGCTTTGCCCGTGGGATGCACACGAATCTCTGCGCTGTCGAACATCTTGATACCAACGATGTCAAAGGTGTGAGCTGGTCCGGCGCCAACAATTTCAACGAAGCTGGAGACACCAATTCCCATCAGCTCGCCCTTCTTGCGCTTTTCTTCCTGTTCCTTGCGCAGCTCGGCGTACCCAACCTTCTTTAGAGCCAAATCCATCGCGGCTTGATAGTTTCCGCTATCAAAACTCCAACCCAGCGGTGACTTGTACGGAAACTTGTCGGGCCGGATGAAGTTCTTCTCTCGTAGCTCAACCGGATCAACCTTCAACTCCCGAGCTAGAACATCCACCGCGCGTTCGATCAGATACGCTGCCTCAGTCACGCGGAACGAGCAGCGATACGCAATTCCGCCAGGAGCCTTGTTGGTGTACACGCCATCCACTTCGCAGAATGCGTTCGGATAGTCGTAAGCTCCGGTACAGATACTGAAGAGACCGGCCGGGAACTTTGTCGGCTGAGCTGCGGCATTGAATGCACCGTGATCGGCCAACGTCTTGACGCGCAGTGCCTGGATCTTACCGTCCTTGTCCGCCGCGAGCTCTGCGGTCATGTGGTAGTCGCGCGCAAATCCTGTAGACTGCAGATTTTCTGAGCGCGTTTCAATCCACTTCACCGGTCGGCCTAGTGTCAACGACGCCACGACCGAGCACACATACCCCGGATAGATCGGAACTTTGTTGCCGAAGCCGCCGCCAATGTCGGGCGATATCACCCGAATATTGTTTTCGGGAATCCCTCCCACCAGTGCGAACAAAGTCCGATGGGCGTGCGGTGCCTGTGACGTGAGATAAACCGTCAACCTTCCGGTCGCGCGATTGAAGTCAGCGACACATCCACATGTCTCCAACGGAGCGGGATGGCAACGCTGGAAAATCGCATGCACATTGGCCTTTACGGCTGCATCCTGGAACGCCTTGTCGGTTGCCGCCTTATCGCCGACTTCCCAATGGAAAATATGATTGCTCTTTTCTTCCCGATCCTCGCGCAGAATCGGCGAAGTTGGATCGGTCGCTTTGTGCGGATCTACCAACACCGGCAGCTCTTCGTACTCCACATCGACAAGCTCAGCAGCATCGGCCGCGGTGTAGCGGTCTTCCGCAACAACGAACGCCACCTCCTGCGACTGAAATAGGACCTTCCCAGTCGCCAACACCATCTGTTTGTCGAAATACAGCGTTGGCATCCATGCCAGGTTTGCCTTTGCCAGATCTTCTCCGGTAATAATCGCTAACACACCGGGATGAGCTTTCGCCTTTTCTGTGTTTATGCTCTTCAACCGCGCGTGTGCGTAGGGACTGCGGACCATGTGCCCGTAGACCATGTCGGGCAGGTGAACGTCGTCAACATAGTTGCCTTTGCCCTGAATAAATCGTAGATCTTCTTTACGTTTGATGGAGTGGCCCATGCCACCAACTTCAGGAGTCGTCGGATGGATCACTTTGCTCCTCCTTCCATCTTGGCAGCGGCATATAGTACGGCCTTGACGATGTTCTGGTACCCCGTGCAACGGCAGAGATTGCCCGAGATACCCCAGCGAATGTCTTCTTCCGTAGGCTTCTTGTTCTTCTGCAGCAGAACGTAGGACGACATAAGCATGCCGGGCGTGCAGAATCCGCATTGCAGACCGTGCTCCTCCTTGAAACCTTCCTGCAACGGATGAAGGGTGCCATTCCGCATGAGCCCTTCGACTGTAAGAAGCTCGCAACCGTCTGCCTGCGGAGCGAACATTGTGCACGACTTGACTGTCTTGCCATCGAGTACAACGGTGCATGCGCCGCAATGGCTGGTATCGCAGCCGACATGGGTACCCCTCAGTCCGAGCACTTCGCGAATGAAGTGCACGAGGAGGAGCCGCGGTTCCACTTCCGCCTGCCGCTCGTGGCCATTCACTTTAACGCGGACCAATTGTTTCTTAGCCATGCGTTCTCCACTGAATCTGAACTCTATTTTCCGACCCGTTCAACGGCGCGCGTAAGGGCGCGAACCGCCAGCTCCTTCACCAGCCCCTTCTTATATTCCGCAGGTCCACGCAAGTCCGAGCTCGGCTGCGCCTCATCGGCAGCCAATTGCGCTGCCTGATGAATCGTCGCTTCATCGAGCTTTTTGCCTCGCAAGAATGCCTCCGCGTTACGCGCCTTCAGAGGCGTCGGTCCGACGTTGGTTAATCCGATACCCACTTGCTGACACGTCCCATTGCTGTCCACGGTCACTTGAGCAGCCACAGCCGCGGTAGCAAAGTCTCCGACCTTGCGCTCTAGCTTGAAGTAGGCGCCTCCACTCCGCGGGGGCGGCAAGGGAATGCGGATCTCAGTGACGATTTCATCCGGCTGCAAGGCCGTGGTGAAAACCGACAAGAAGAACTCCTCAATCGGTATCACGCGTTGTCCCTTCGACCCAGTGGCCACGACCTTCGCGCCTAACGACAACATTGTTGCAGGATGATCGTTCGCTGGATCGCCGTGCGCCAGATTTCCAGCAACGGTTGCGAGGTTCCGCACCTGCGGATCGGCAATAACGTGCTCGGTGTCGATCAGAATCGGGAACTTTGCGTGAACAATCGGCGATTCTTCCAGTTCGGCCTCTCGCGTCAGACCGCCTATCTTCAGATGTCCGTCTTCTTCCTTAATGTACGAAAGTCCAGCGATGCGATTGATATCGATCAGATACGCCGGCCGCGCGAGGCGCAGCTTCATCATTGGTATCAGGCTTTGGCCGCCGCTAAGGATCTTGGCGTCTTCTCCGTACTGCTGGAGAAGGGCAACGGCTTCGGGAATGGTTGAGGGCCGCAGATACTCGAAGGCTGGCGGAATCATGCATTACTCCATCATTGAGGGTTCACACCGAACGGCGGCAAATGGAGATGGGTTACAGAGCTCAAACAGCGGACGCTACGTTATCACATGGGCACGTAGCGTGAAAACCCCGTCAAATTTGGGCCTCTGCGTCTCAGGCCGGATCAACTGGCTGACCGACTTCGCCAATCCTCAATGGCCTTGCGAATGGCTTCCGGCGCCAGATTGCTGCAACGCATCTTATAGTCCGGAATACCGTCCAAAGCATCGGCCACAGCTTGTTCCGTGATCTTCGAGGCCTGCTCAATCGACTGGCCAAGCACCATCTCCGTCGCCATCGAGGAACAAGCGATCGCGACCGCACATCCCATGCATTTGAACTTCACATCCTCAACAATGCCGTTTTCGACTCGCAGGGTGATGAAGACAGTGTCACTGTCGATAGGGCTACGCACAACTGCCTTGCCGGACGGATTCTCTATCGCGCCCACATTGCGCGGGTTAGCGTAATGATCTCGGACTTTCTCGCTGTACAACGACTGCCTCCGCCCGTTGAAGGGCCCGGTAGCGGAAGACTATGATACGTCATCAGGTATGTCCGGGGACTTTTACAGTCAGGCTGCCCAACTCACGTCCGTCGGCAAGGCGTTCGCAGTCGCGACCGTGGTGCGAGTAGAAGGATCTTCCTCTGCTCGTCGCGGCTCGAAAGCCATCATCGACTGCGACGGAAAACTCGTAACCGGTTGGGTCGGCGGAGGCTGTGCCGAAGGTGCTGTCAAAAGCGAGGCCTTGAAAAGCATCGAAACCGGCAAGCCCCAGCTCATCACCTTAGACATGCGCGACGAAGAGCTCGGCGTTGGCATGCCCTGTGGAGGCAAGATGGACGTTTTCATCGAGCCTGTACTCCCCAAGCCGGAACTGCTCGTTGTCGGTCACGGCCGCATTGCGGAAACCCTGTCAGCCCTTGGTCATGTAATGGGCTTCGACATCACCGTTAATGATCCCGGTGCGGATCCAGCATTTTTCCCGAACGCATCTAGGTTAGTCACCGAGGACTTTGATCTCACCGAGACGCCAATCGGTCCGAAAACTTTTGTCGTGATTGCCACGCAGCACAAACGCGACCACCTATGGCTCCAGAAAGCTCTGGAAGGGAACGCCGCTTACGTAGCGCTCGTAGCCAGTCGTCATCGTGCCAAGTTGGTGCTCGATTATCTTGCGGCGGCCGGAGTTCCAGCGCAGAAAATAGGGTCTGTCCGCGCCCCTGCAGGTCTGGATCTTGGTGCGGCAACACCGGAAGAAATCGCCCTGAGTATCGTCAGTGAAATGGTCGCGTTTCGACGCGGTGGCAGTGTCACCCCGATGAAGCTGAAGCAATCTGAGTTGGAGGCTACTGGCAACGCCTCCGATTCAGTTATCCGGCACTGCGAAGTCGGGGACTGAAGCGAACCGAGAATCAACTCCGTAATACTATTTTTTCCCATCTTTCCTGATTACAGATACAATCTGCGCCAAGATACTGAGCGCGATTTCCTCAGGCGTGTTCGCGCCTAAATCAATCCCCGCAGGGGAGTGAACTTTGTCTAGCTTTTCAGGCGTATGTCCCTTCTCGTGTAAACGCCGCCGCACCACTTCAGCTCGTTTGCGATTGGCAACCAGGCCAATGTAGGGAACGTCTGCTGCGAATGCCTGCTCGATTGCCTCTTCATCGAACTTTCCGCGACTCGCGATGACCACATAGCAGCTCCGTGCGTTTGCAAGATGTGAGAAATCGAGAGAATTGAGCACTTGGTCCGCCTCGGGCAGGTCGGAGAGTCGCAGCAGCGGATCGAACACCGTTACACGAAACAGCAGAATTTTCGCCAACTTCGCTAGCGCCATGACGACCGGTTCTGTACCAACAAGAATGATGTTGCCCCTGGCCCGCTGTGATTCATCGCTTTCGGGGAAGACTCTGTTGCTCAAGTCGACGGCATGAATCTGCTGGTCTCGCTCGCTGTCTCCATATCCTTGTAGCCGATTGAAGTCGTCCTTGGTGTCGATATCCAGCAGAATTCCGACATCATCCACTGCTACCTTCGTGATTCCTTCTGAGTGATTCCCGAAAATCGCGCGGCAACCAACATCCCCGTTCAACGCCATAACCTCTGGAAACACCGAGCGGTCGAGCAACACAGGATTACCGCGAAATCCACGATAAGTCGGGATAACAACTTGCGCGTCAGACTGCCGATATTGGTCGATAAGTTGTGTGTAAGTCTCAGAGTGGACAAGTGGCTGGTCTGCGAGAACAACGAGCACTCCGTCTGTCGCCTCTGCTACGGCTGACACACCTACACCTAACGAGTTGCCCATGCCCTGCTCATAGTCTTTGTTTTCCACCACTTTGATATCGTGCAGGTCAACTCGTTTGCGGACTGCGTCTGCTCCGCAGCCAACTACCACCACGATCTCGTTCAACTTGACGTTGCGCAGGTTGGCCAGGGTATGTTCCAGCAGCGGCTTTCCGTTCAATGGGAGCAACTGCTTGGGTTCTCCCATTCGTGTGGACTTTCCTGCTGCTAAGACGACGGCGCTGATGAGCGCATTCTCTCTTGGTCGCATCCGGGTCACTTCGTGAGCGATCCGACGGTGAATTTATCCATTGCAACGCAGGTGCCCGATGAAGTCAAAGGCGATTCGATAATAGGGAAGTATCAGTAATTCAAACATCCCCGTTTGATTGGCCATCGTGGGCCGCGGCTTGGTGGTTTAAAGTGATGAACCTTGCGTGGTCGCTCTGCAATCTCTCTTGTTTCCAACACCTTCCAAACCAAGGTCAACTGAAATCCATAGCGGCCGCCGCGAACAAAAGCGGTTCCCTGCAGGCTGTATCGGACGGCCCAGCGCGCCGGCGCTCTGCAACTCTCGACTGCACGGCGGATCTGGTACAGCGCTAACGTTTCTGATCAATTTCTTATTGGCTGACTACTCGCCCACGCAAGCACATCTGTTCTGCATTACTTATTTGATACTGGCAACGGGTTACGATATGCCTTAAGCCCGCGACTTACACGTTGAGCTGGAAGCCGTTATCATTCCGTGCAAGTTCGGCCACATCAGCCAGAACTGGATTCTTGCAGTCTCCCGCGGAAAGCAGCAAGACAAGACACCCTCGAGCACGACTCATCGCCACATTGATGAGTCTAGGTCCCGTTTGACGCTTTTGCAGGAAGCGGCTGTCGCCTTTCACTGGATCAAAGATCACAGAATGCTTTTCGGCTCCTTGTGCACCGTGAACTGTACTGACGCGAACCTTGCTCAGACCGGCTAACTTCAGTTTGTCCTTTATCAATTTCTTTTGTGGCACAAATGGCGTCAGAATCAGAACTGATGAGGCGCCGACGCTGTTCACTAGTTCTCTGGCAATTTGTACCGCAATCTCCGCTGATTCGGGTCTCCAATGGGAACCGCCATGAGGAGTCGCTTCACCATGGACCTGTATGAGGTGGACATTCCTAGCTTCTGAACCAAGGAGAGAGAGCCCCCGGCGGTCGTGTGACCAAATGGGGTCCCTGAGGCAGTCTATGCTTACCCGCAACTCGCCCTTGTAGAAGATGCTGCTGACTATTTTGCATATTAGCGCCGCCATTCTCGATTGTTCGTTGAGAAGACACGTGGATGGATGCTGCTGGTGCATATACTCGTCGAACAAAGTTCGGCCGAGCCATTTCTCAACCACGCTTTGAGTTGCACTGTGGATCGGAGCCAGTTGCTTAGGATCTCCAGCAATCACAACCTGATCAGCCAAAGGGGCCAGCATAAGGGCAACAGCTCGTCCAATTTGTGACGCCTCATCGAATACAAGTTGGGTAAATGGTGCATGCTGGCGTAACTCCTTGAAGTGCATTGAGGCCAGGGCTGCAGTCATGGCAAAGACGCGTCGCTGTAATAGGGTGCTCACGAATTGGGAACGAGTCTCGGCGAGCAATTCTTCCATTTCTCGTTTCCAGGCCGCCATGGCGTCGGGATCCTCTGGTTCTGGCTGATTGGCCTCGAGCTTCGCCTTTCGAAACAACAGCTCGTCAGTGGTTTGCGGGAGAAGATGGAGCCTATTGGTGTAATAGCCTGCGCAGAAATTGCTTCCCAACCTTGCACAGTGTTCGCGAATAAACTGCCCCCGGACAGTTGAAGCAAGGCGATTGTCGACAGCAATTAATAGCTGATCAACAGCTGCATTCGTCGGCGCGATCAGCAGTACCTTGCTCGCGGGCTGCTTGATGACAAGGTCCGCTACCATTGATGCTGCTGTCCTGGTCTTCCCGGTTCCTGGCGGGCCCCAGAGAAACCCGGCCCGATAACCAAGTAACGCGTAGGCGGCCTTCTGTCGCTCCCGAAGTTCAAGGAATGTTGGGCTGAGTTCAATACCTGATAATTGGCGTCCAACCAGCGCTTTAGCTGCCCAGGAGAAGAAAGCGGTTGAGAGCTCATCGTCCATCCAGCACTCCAGCAGCGCATCTAGAAAGCGTGGAGGCCGAATGCGAATCAGGTCACCGCCTCGTGGTACGGGATCGGTGAGGCGGTGCACGTAAATCAGCGACTCATCGACAGAGACGGTCACCACGGTTGAGGCGGCGCTCTCCCAAATCGCCGTTCCTCCTTCCAGCGTGTAATCGATGTGCCCTCCGTCGGGGACGATTCTCAACTCGATTCTGATCGTGTTCTTCTGCATTGAAGCATTCGCAACCTTGAACCTACGTTCCCGACCGGTTAACTCGATCTCGTCCCGAATCGCTTCGATAATTTCCCTCTGCTGAAACATCATGATAAGTAGATCTGACTGCTGTGGATGCTTTTATCGCGTCAGTCCTGAAGCGGTCAATGATTAGGCTTACTAAAGGAAGGCGCCAAGGGCTGCCCTCTGAACGAAAGAGGGCACTGCCGGAGGTATTGTCGACCAATCGGAAGTTGGCCAAAAAACGGTCACTGCCAGTGGAGTATCACCTTGCCGGAGTTGCCGGATCGCATTACCTCAAACCCCTGTTCAAACTCCGAATAGTGAAAACGATGGGTAATCACTGGTGAAATGTCCAGGCCGGATTCCAGCATGACGGTCATCTTGTACCAGGTTTCATACATTTCCCGTCCGTAGATACCCTTGATGGTCAGCATGTGGAAGATCACGCGACGCCAATCGATAGCCATTTCGGAA
>DASRAA010000044.1:0-2663 GCA_035638375.1 Binatia bacterium
CCCGCCCCTATGCAGCCACTTGGGTCATGTGAAACTGAATCCTTGTATTACCCCAATAGGCGCCAGCTCGCAGATAGAATGTTCAGCTTTGGGAAACTCGCCCGCAGCCAGGAGATCACCTTTTTCCGGTCTTCGGAGGGACAGGCATCGTCAATCAGGACGCAGGAGTATTCAGCAAATGATCTACATGCCATCACGCCGTCTGTACCGAGAACAGAGTCCACTTCATAGCCCGCTCGCACAAGCAACTGTTCGGATCTAACTAGTGTACTGGGGTCGTAGCTGACGTAGAGTATGCGAACGGCAGCCAATCCGGTAGCACCCTTGCTAAAACTCTCAACTCGCAATTCGCAACGGCTCCTTGTTACGAGGTTGTGTATTACTTAAGCAACCAATATGCAAGAATGTGTCCAGCACGGTCGTTGCCCAAGAACAATGAAGATGCAGGTAGGTTAGGGTCTGCCGCAGCGCATGGTGTGCCCAAAATCTCTTAACCGAGGGTTATTGGAGCTATCTCAAGTGCGTTGCAGACCGGGACGAAACTACCCTCTCAGATCCGCATAAACAGAGGGGTTGCGAGGGGCAACACCTTAGAATGGCCCCATACCCTTACCCCGAGGTTTCGTCCCGCGTAAGGCAGCTGCCCTCGCATATAGAAGGATGCCGCGGCACGTATGCGGGCGCATCGCGAAAGGTGGCCGTTGGGGTATTCGTCCGCGGCATGGTACGGATGGCGGGAGCGGCCAAGAGGCAAAAGCGGCGCGGGCGAGGTGGAAGAAGTCAAAATCATCACCAAGTTCTGGGTCAATGGAGAAAGCGAAACCGCGCAAGCAGTGAGCGCGCTACCCTCACCGTTTGGCCAACGAATTGCTCGTCGAAATGTTGTTGGCCGGTCGGAGCTGAGCAGTCATCCGATGTATGTGCTGAATGAATGAGAATCGGTCGGCACTTTCGCGATTAGCATTTGCTGCTCGATGAGCAGGGCGATCAAATCTTTGCCCGCAAAATACGTCCGCCAGAATGCCATTCATAGCTGCAGCGATATCCTTGACGCTGGCAGTACCCCACAAACCCGACTGTATTCTACGTCGGAGTCTCTTGGCCTTAGATCTTAGTAAGTGGCCTTGACTTGGGTCTCGTAAATTGGCGCTTGGGCTTCTTACGGGGGTACTTAGTCAAGCTCCCAGCAACTTGCTAGTTCAGCTGACTCTCGAGAATCGCGCCTTATTCGCGGCGCGATTCCTTCGCAAAAGAACCGTCTTTTCGACTCTTTTTCCGCGCGCGCTTCCGCGCCAGAGCCTGTTTCACGCGGCGTTTTTCGCCTGGCTTTAAGTAGTATGAGTGACGTTTCACTTCTTTAATAATGTCTTCCGTCTGAACCTTACGTTTGAATCGACGGAGCGCATTTTCTAAGGATTCGCCCTCTTGCAATCGAACTTCTGCCACACTCATCCTCCTACACTATGTTACTGGGATGCGCATCTCTAATGCGCCGACGTTTCGTTCCGAGAATTTGATTTCTAGGCACCGGCTCCCGCAACCTGCAATCACGCGTTACTCGCTGATGTGGTCACCGGGGGTGGACTCCTCCGCAATGTCCGCTTCCTCTACGCCAAGATTGAATAGCGCTGCCTGCTCTGCAGCATGTTCGCGCAATTCGGCCATCTCATCCACGCTGCCCGCAACAGCCTTCTGCTGTTTTCGCTGGTTCTTGCGCTCTGCTTTGTCCCGTTGTCTCTGTTGCCGCGTGTGTTCCTTCTGGCGCTTTGTAAATGTTGATCGGCCTCTTGGCATATTTATCCCTTGTTATCTCTTGGTTCATCGCCGACAGGCATTTTGCGGCCCGGTCGGACGCACTCCGTACATTCGAAAGACTACCAGCGGGGTTCGCGCGGCTGACGTGGGTGTCCACGGTAGTCGTCTCGCCCACGGCCGCCTCCACCGCCAAAACGATGGCCTCCGCCCCGGGGGCGTTCCGACTTAGGCCTAGCCTCGTTGATGGTCAAGGTTCGTCCGCCCAGATCGGTTCCGTTGAGTGCCACGGTCGCCTTATCCGCTTCACTGGCATCGGTCATTTCCACGAACGCGAAACCACGGGAGCGGCCCGTATCCCGGTCAGTCACGAGAGTTATCTTTTGCACTGCGCCGTGTGCTTCGAAGAGGTTTCGCAACTCGGCTTCGGTTGTGCTGTGAGGCAGATTCCCAACGTAAAGGTTCTTCATTGCAATTCCTCCCTCAGTAAATCATCCAGGCTGGTCGGTGGCGCGGTTCGTTTCGATGGATGTCCTTCAGAATCTCTCGGCGGAGTGGGCAGGATGCACATCGCTCGGGTTCGGGCGAGGGACGCAGAGCGGACTGCAGAGATTCGACGTGAAGCCTCCAGGATGCCCCAATGCTGAGCTAAATCTCCACGATCGGCGGCGAAGGCGACTTTCAAGTTATCCACGATGTGATCGTCGGCCTTCGGCAATTCCTCATCCGTATGGGGCGAATCGGCAAGATATTCAGGCTGGTCGACCAGGAACGCGCGCGGGATGTCGGCGGAAGATGGTGGCGCCGGAGGCAGCGGGGTGGTCATGCAGACACCGAACGCGGCTGAGCGCGGACTGTGGTGTCCGCTGACTTGGGTGCTCTTGTTGCGCGCTCCAGCAGTTCGCGGGTGC
>DASRAA010000045.1:0-3237 GCA_035638375.1 Binatia bacterium
TAGGCACACTCGCATGCGACATGCATCCCGGAAGACTGATCGTGGAGTTGATGCTCCCGAAGCTCACGCAGATGCTGAACATCCTCGTCGCTTCGACAATGATGCGCGAAGCCTCAGCAGATCCGGTGGTGAAGCTCAACACAGCGCCGGCACCGCGTGCCTGCCGATGCTGCAGCAAATAGCCCGGCGAACTCGCAAGTCCAGGGTAGTTGACCGCCGTTACCTGCGGATGGGCCTCCAGCCACTCGGCAATCGCCTGCGCGTTCTTTTGCTGCGCATCCATGCGTAGCTTTAGTGTCTTCAACCCTCGCAGGAACAGGAATGCATCAAACGGCCCCAGCGCACTGCCCTCGGCGTTTTGCAGGAAGTAAATCTGCTTGGCCAACTCATCATTCTTGACTACGATTACGCCTGCAGTGACGTCGCTGTGCCCGCAGAGAAACTTCGTAGCCGAGTGCAGAACAATATCGGCACCCAAATCCATCGGGTTTTGCAGGTACGGAGACATGGTGCTGCTGTCCACCGCCAGAAGTGCGCCAACAGCATGAGCCAGATCGGCAATCTGCCGAATATCCACGACACGCAAAAGCGGATTCGTCGGCGACTCCAAATACACCAGCTTCGTCCGGTCATTGATCTGTGCCGCGAATGCTTCGATATCGCAGGCATCCGCATAGCGCGCCGTAATCCCAGTTCGATCCAGCACGCGCGTGAACAGCCGGCACGTACCGCCGTACAGATCGCTGTCAGCGAGAATCTCGTCCCCCGTTTTCAGCAGTCTTGTAACGCACGTAATCGCGGCCATACCGCTCGAGAAGCAAAATCCGCGTGTGCCATTCTCGAGCCCTGCGATCTGTTCCTCGAGCACAGTGCGCGTCGGATTGCCGCTGCGCGAGTAGTCATACGGTCCGAAGGCCGTCGCCTCCTCCTGCTCGAAGGTAGCGGTTTGATATATAGGTGTCGCCATCGGACGGAACGGATCGCCCGGCGCTACATCAAAGCTAACCAGCTTGCTGGCAAACTTCATGGTTCGCGCTCCTTTCCGAGCTTCCGCCGAACACCGAATGCAACGCCTGCCGCAAATCGGCGATCAAGTCCTCCGCCGCCTCAAGTCCCACCGACAGCCGGATCAGGCCATCGGTAATGCCTAGCCTCTGCCGGGTTTCAACCGGAACATCCGCGTGTGTTGCGGTAGCTGGATGCGTCACCAGCGACTCCACACCGCCGAGGCTCTCCGCGCGAATCCAGAGCTTCATCGCATTCATCACTGCGATGGCTTCCTGCGGCCCAGCCTTCAACTCGAAGCTCAGCATTGCGCCGAACGACGCTTGCTGTCGCTCGGCCAGCGCCTTCTGCGGAAACGAGTCCAGCCCGGGGTAGTACACCCGCGCCACCATCGGATAGGCCTCCAGCCACTCGGCAATCAGTACCGCAGTTTCGGAATGCGCTTTCATACGCAGAGGCAGTGTCTTTAGCCCGCGCAGCGTCAGCCACGCATCCAGCGGAGCCTGGATCGCGCCTATCGTCTTACGGACCAGGCGGAAGCGGTCCAACAGCCTTGCATCGTTGCACGCCAACGAGCCACCTACCGTTGCGTGATGTCCTTCGATGTACTTCGTCGTCGACAGCACCGAGATGTCCGCGCCGAGTTCAAGCGGTCGTTGCAACACCGGCGTCAGAAACGTATTGTCCACTGCTAGCAGTAGCCCATGGTTGCGCGCGATCGCGGCAATTCCGGCAATGTCCGCCAGCTTCATCGTCGGATTGCCCGGCGTCTCGATCAGGATGATCCTCGTATGCGGAGTAATGGCTCGCTCCACAGCCTCTAGGTCCGACGTATCCGTCGACGTGTTCGCGATCCCCAACCCGTTCAGAACCTCACGAAACAGCCGCATCGTTCCGCCGTACACCACGTCGGTAAGCACTACGTGATCGCCAGTCTTGACCGTCGACAGAAACAGCGTAGTGATGGCCGCCATCCCGGTGCGGAAGCAGACGGCCTGCGGTGTACCTTCTAGCGCGCCTATGGCCTGTTCCAACGCATCCACTGTGGGGTTCGAAACACGCGAGTAGCTGTGTCCCTTGGTTACGCCCGTTTCCTGTTGTTCAAATGTCGCGGATTGGAAAATCGGGTAGACAACCGCTTCGGCGTGCGCGTCGGGTACGCGGCCACCATGAATGGCCAATGTGGAAATTTGGAATTTCTCGTCGTAAGACAACTGAACCTCCCTCAAACTAGAGCGTTTGTGTTGGGTGCCCCAACCCGTCCCGTCCTTTGGGAGAAGATGGGTTAACTGGGTGCCCCATCGCTTCCAACTTTTCGGAAAAGCGTGGGATAACCGCCTTGGCTTACCCCCCAGGCGGCCGCTCTGTGATGGGAGGCTGTTTGCGCTACGCTCCCGATACAGGCCGGTCCCCGCCTGGGGGACACATGGCCATTGTCATTCGGGAAGTACGCAGCATAACGGTTACACCCCAAAAGGAGTTTTCTCAGTATAACAGCCGAGTTCTTACCGTCAACGGTCTTTTCGCCGAGTGTCATACCACAATAGAAATGTCCCCGGTTTGTCCACGGTGGAAGCGGCTGGGCACGAGGCCGAGATGCCCCTGCAGGCCGCCGCTTCGCGGCTCCCACCCTATGCTTCCATTCCGATATAAGGTCCCCGCGAAGGTATCGCCGCCGATGAAGCGCTCATATCCCCTCACTGCGCTTGTCTCGCTCCTCCTGACGTTCTTCACCTTCTCGCACGCCCAAACCCCGGAGCGCGTAGTCGACCTCACCGCCTCCGACGGGACCAAACTCAAAGCCACCTACTTCGGCGCCGCCAAGCCCGGTCCGGGTGTGTTGTTGTTACATCAATGCAACCGGAGGCTCACTGGAGGGCTGTTCCCGCTCACTCCTAGGGCTCAGTGGAAAACGAGAACCTCGTGGCCCGCAAAACTGAACAAGCCGATGCGACCCAAACCGGTGCCGATCTCCGACCGTACGGCGAAGCGGTTCGGTTCGGGCATCATGCTGATTCCAACGGCACGGGATGTTGGCGGGTTGTGGGACGCAACGAACAGCTCAACCCGAAGTTCCTAGGTGGAAAAGTAGAGCAGGCGCGGCGGCTGGTGGAAGAAGGACACAGGATTGAGGATGGGAGGGTGGTGACAGGGAAGCGGGCGGCGTAAATCGCTATAGATCGGCTCCAGCCCCGGGTTCGTTTTGGCGTTTCCGCAGTGTTGAAGCACTGG
>DASRAA010000046.1:0-4298 GCA_035638375.1 Binatia bacterium
AGGTTCGCATCGTCGGGGATTATATCTCTTACAGGTGCTTGCGGTGTTCGGCCAGAAGTTCTTTGGCATAGTGCGTGGGCACGGGTACGTACTGTATCGAGTACACGCAGCAGCGTCAACTCGGCCCGCTGTCGTGACCTATCTGTTAGTCCAGAATCCGAAACAAGTGTAGTTGTAGGTTTTGCGTGTCGACATAAATCTGACTGGTCATCCCGTCAATGATTCTCTCTTCCTGGAGTGTGCCGTCGACAGTTTCCCGTCCCCTGGCCTACCCCACTCGAACGGATCCTAAACCGAGGCCAGCAGCAACCAAGTGCCTCGGATGACGGGATACTTCATTTCTCCTTACCGTTCTCGTTGGATTAGTTCCACGTCCAGGTGACCTGCCCCACCTCGGTGATAGATCATAAAAGCCAAGCGACTGTAATCGCGCAGAATACAAACCCAATTTGAAGGACGATGGGGGCGCGCACTCTGCTTGCTACTCGAATTATGAGCCTTCTTTGGGCGGAACTTGGCTGAAAAGCACAATTTTGCAGTTGCAGTTCAATTTTGGGAGTGTGTTCTACTAACAGCGGCTCCTCAGACTTCTCATGCCCACGCTGCAGTCCACAACTTTGCCGACGGGTCGCCGGTGGCGCATCTCTGGGCTGCTGGGAGTCGGCGTGCTGGTAAACATCTTCGACCGCGTGAACCTTTCCATAGCGGTCGTGCTACTACAGCAGGAATTCAAGCTGAGCGCTGTGGCCACTGGATATCTTTTGAGCACCTACGCCTGGACCTATCTTCTGCTTCAGATCCCGTCAGGTGCGATTCTCGATCGCTTCGGTGTACGGCGCATCGGTCGCATGGGCACGTTCTTCTGGAGTGTTGCTTCGTTCTTGACCGCGGCGGCACGTGGTTTCTGGGGACTCGCTGCGGCTCGACTCCTCCTTGGCATCGCTGAGGCCCCGACGTTTCCCAGCAACGCAAAGGCTGTCCGCATGTGGTTTCCGCAGGGCGAGCGAGGCATCGCCACCGCGATGTTCGATGCCGCCGCCAAGTTTGCGCCGGCGGTCGGCATCCCAGTGGTGGCAGCTGTAGCGCATCTCTGGGGCTGGCGGGCGAGCTTTGTGCTGACCGGAGTGCTGAGCTTCGCCTATTTCATGCTTTATTGGTTCACCTATCGCGATCCGGCTGATGATCCGCTGCTATCGCTTGCCGAGCGAGAGCATATCGCAACGGGTGGCGGCTATGTTGAGGCTGAAGCTGAAACGAATGCAGGTGCGTCCGTTTGGTTTCTGCTGCAACGAAAGAAGGTCTGGGGCGTGTCGCTGGGCATGCTCGCCTACAACTACAACTTTTACCTGCTGCTGACCTGGCTACCGGGATACCTCAGTGCCACAATGCATCTCGACGTATTGCACTCAGGCCTGTTCACGGCAGTGCCCTGGCTCTCGGCCACCGTGTGCGACGTGGTATTTGGGGGCTGGCTCGTGGACCACCTCATCCGTCGCGGGCACAACCCAACTCTGGTAAGGCAGTCGGTTCTCGTGCTGGGGATGGTGGCTGGACTGGCAATCGCCGGTGCGGCACACACCTCCAGCTTGATGGGCTCGATCATCTGGATCTCGATTGCATTGTCAGGGTTGGCTGCCACCGCTCCGGTTGTGTGGTCGATTCCAGGCTTGATCGCCCCGCCTGGCAGTACTGCTCGCGTGGCCGGCATAATGAACTTTGCGGGAAACATTCCCGCTATTGCGGCTCCTGTCGTTACCGGATACCTGGTCGGCAGGTCACATTCATTCGCGACCGCCTTTGGCCTGGCGGCGGCCATGCTGGTTGGAGGCATTCTGTCTTACGTTTTTCTGCTTGGCAAAATTGAAACCATTCCTATGCTGGCTGCAACTTCTTCGCAGTGATCTGTCGCGCGCGGCCTTCGCTCTGCGAAAATAGTAATGGGCATTCATACACATGCAAGCTGAAGTTATGCTCGACGAAGTGGCTGCGCCTACCGCGGAGAAACAAGAAGACAAGAAGGCAGGTCTAGCCTATTGGGCTGAGCGCGTCCTCGAAGAGGCGGATAAGGCAAGTCAGAACTTTGCAGCCGATCCGGTGCACGATCTGCGCGTCGCCATTCGCCGCTGCCGTTCCATGGCCGACGGATTTCTTTCCATCGATCCCGATCCGGCGTGGAAAGAAATGAAAAAGCTGGGCAAGGGACTCTTTGCCAGCCTCGGCGAATTGCGCGACACGCAGGTCATGATGGAGTGGGTCGAGAAACTTTCCAACGAAGACGATCCGCTGCGCAAAATCCTGTTGGCGTCACTGCAGCAGAAAGAGGCGGGTCTGAAGCTACTGGCACACGACGCGGTGCGAAACTTCGATCGCGAGCGTTGGTTAGACCTGAATCGCGAACTGGCTGCACGAGCAACTCGTGTGCCCCTGGAGGGCCTGGCTTTCCAATATCTCGCGCTGGAGCGCTGGCACGATGCGTATGCGTTGCATCGCTCGGCGCTGCGTAATCGCAGTGCTACGGCCTATCACCAGTTGCGAATTGGCATCAAGCGTCTTCGCTACACAGTAGAGAATTTTCTGCCCGAAAGGCACAAACGCTGGTCGCGTGACCTGCGCGACTTGCAGGATGCGCTTGGCGAAGTGCATGACTTTGATGTGCTCTGGACGATGGTCAAATCGCACGCCGAGGTTGGTCCGGAGGAACGCTCGCAGTGGCAACAGACGATTGCGGCTGAGCGTGTCAAGCGGATTGCTCTCTACCGGAAGAAGATGATGGGGCGAGATTCGCTCTGGAGGAAGTGGCGGGCGGAGTTGCCCTCAGGCGAGCAACTTGCCAGGGCCTCGCTGGAAAAGATGCGTATCTGGGCGGCGTTTCAAGACCCCGATAACAAGCATGTAGAGTTGGTGACGCGTCTCGCCTTGGAGTTGTTCGATGGCCTGGCGCGCGAAGGTTTACTGCCGGAATCCGAGGCGGCTCGCAGAATCCTTGAAGCTGCGGCGATGATGCAAGACATCGGCGGACGAGGCGCAAAACACCGCAAGCGCGGGTATTGGAAGATTCGCCGCTTCCACCCGCCGGTCGGCTGGAACGAAGAATACCTTCAGGCGGTTGCGATTATTGCGCACTATCATCGCGGAGGGCTGCCGCCGTCGAACCACCCCATTTTCGCCGGCCTACCGGCACAGCGTCGCACGGAACTGCTGCCTTTGGCCGGCGTGTTGCGTTTGGCCAATGCTCTGGACTGCGCGCACGACCAGCGCGTACGTTCCCTTGTCGTGGAACGGCAAAATGGAGTCGTGAAGATTTCCGCGCAAGGCATGACAGCGGGTATTAGCCCCTACGGTGAGCGGCTTGCGCGTGCCCGCTACCTGCTGGAAAGCTGTATCCGGATGCCGATTCTTGTAAAGCCGTTCCCTGTGCGCCGTAAGACCGCTACACAGGGTCAGGCACAGGAGGACTTTGACCGGCGCCCGCTCTAAGCAGCATCGCGCTCATCTTTATAGGGGTCGCCGACGAAAACGAAGGGGTATTTCTTCAAGGCCTCAAGGTCCTTGGCCTCGGCATAGCGCTCCACTTCCTGCATGAGACGATCGATTTCCGCTTCCGACATACCCTTGGTGGCTGCCCAAAACTTGTTGGGGAAAAACCAGATGCGTTCGCGATAATTCGGCTCGGAATGATTGGTTTCGACTTGCATTTTTACTCCTCCCACACTGTGGGATGTCCACTTTGTCATGGCCAGAAGCGTGAGTGTCGGTGGAAAAAAGGAATTGTTTAACATTCCTATTATCTCGTGCCGACAGGAAAAAAGTAAACTGCCATAAACTTATCACAACCACTCGTCCCAAAGTGGAATTATGACTCTGCGATTCGGCGAAGAACTGCCTTGTACTGTGTGAGTTGCAAGCCATACAAGATGTTGCTGACAGAGTAGTCCTACAATTCCTCCGAGGTGCCCTGTGGAAAACTCTGCAGCCGGAAATTGAAATGCAGGTTTGCCTCTTAGCATTGAGAGGTTCCGTGTACGCACACGTAAAGCGCATGGCGGCTATTCTACAAATTTTGACTTCATATGCCACAATGTCAGAGAGAGTATTGGTTAGAATGTAGCGCACGAGCAAATCGAGCAGTGTCTGCGAGCCAACACGTTCTGGACGTCGCCTGATATGCTATCCCACGCTGTGGGATCGCTGTTACCGCCCTTAGACATGATAGATGTGATCCAGGCCGGTTCACTCGAGCATCCCAAGGGGAATGTGGCAGAGTCAAGCTACAACGAGACGCAGCCACCCGCCAGTCT
>DASRAA010000047.1:0-9206 GCA_035638375.1 Binatia bacterium
GATCAGAGAGCCGCGACGAAGCTCGGAGCGAAGATTTTCGAGGATTTCAGGGGTCGGATAGTCCACCGTGCGAAACATAGTAGCTGATACATAGTGTGTATCACACAGTATAGTTGTTAAGCAAATTCTTTTTGGCGAGAAATCTCGACTGTGGTTCACGACCTGTCCTTACGGGGGAAATCCAAAACAGGTCTAGGGGAGCGGCCCAAATTCGAAGCCTCATATGAGGCCATTGGGACAAATAGCGTCACCATCGTTGGGAGATTACCCCAGAGCTTCCGCTCAGGGTGGTCAGCTTGTGAACAGCTCCAGCGGTGACATATAGTCGAGCGATAGGTAAGACTATCTTCTGCGATTTTTGGGGTGAATTCATGGACAGCCAGACGTTTCTTGTGGCGCTCCAAGAGCGCATCGCGCGCTATGACCTTCTTTGCCATCCCTATTACCAGTCGTGGAATGCAGGAGAGCTTACTCGTGACGATCTTCGCCACTACGCGGTCGCCTACTATCACCACGTGGCGGCGTTTCCCGCCTATTTGAGCTCGCTGCACACCCGACTGGAAGATGGTGCCACCCGTCGTGCTGTGCTGCGCAACTTATGCGAGGAGGAAATCGAGGGACGTCCGCATAGTGAGCTCTGGCTCGATTTTGCCGAAGGCATGGGTGCCGATCGCGAAGCCGTGCGGGCCAACGAGCCGATGGATCAGATTCGCGCGCTGATGCAGCACTTTCGCCTTGTCGCCAGCCAAGCCACCACGGCTGAGGTGCTGGCGGCCTTCTATGCTTATGAGTCCCAGGTACCGCGAATCGCCAAGCAAAAGGCCACGGGCTTGACCGAACGCTACGGAGCCGACCGAAAGACCTGCAGCTACTTCCAATTGCATCAGCACGCCGATGTGGAGCACTCCCACGTATGGCAAGAGTTGCTGTTGCAACAGGTAGCAGCTCATCCCGAGCTCGTTGGGGCGGCACTTGATTCCGCCGAGAGCACCGCCAAAGCGCTTTGGGTAGTACTCGACGGGATGCAAGCTCACCGCATGGCCTTGACGGGATAAGCTCACAGCCACATTTCGGCGGTTTCAGGCTAGAGTCGAAACTAACATGCAGCTGCCGAATGCTCGGCCGTCTGCGTAAGTCTGTAGCTGCTTTTGTCTTTTGTGAACCCGCACGATAGTCTCAAACCATGCCCAAACCTGTTCCTCTCGGCACGCGTGGCGAGGCCGAAACCACCGTGCAGTTCAAGAACACGCTGACGGCCTGGAAAGACCATCTGCCGCCGGTCTATTCCACGCCCAACATGATTGGCATGATGGAAGCCGCCGCATACAACGCGCTTGAACCGTTCTGCGAGGGCGACGAGGTGAGCGTCGGGACAGCCATCAATATTGTGCATCGCGCTCCTGCCGTGGAAGGTCAGAAGATCACGGCGGAAGCAGTGCTCGAATCTTTTGACGGCCGCTTCTACACCTTCCGAGTCAGCGCGAGCAATGGCGTCGAAGTGATCGGCTACGGGACAATTGGGCGCGCCATCGTCAGCAAAGGAAAATTCGAAGAGAAACAAAAGCAGAAACAGAAAGCAGCCACGGCTTAGCGCGATTAACACGATCAGGCGAGGTCTCGGAATCCGCACCTTGGATCAAGCTCGCAAGTGGTAGGGGATTGACACGACGGCGATGCGTTGGTTGCCGTTGAACAGCAGTAGCGCGCGAATCGCCTCGGGACGGTTGTTATGCAACAGGTAGTGGTGCCAGTGTGTCTCGACCAATTCCGGAATCAGCACGGTCACGTCTCGATCAGGATGTTCGCTCTGCTTTTGCATCGCGTATTCGACAATTGGTTTGACGATGAAGCGGTAGGGCGACTCGAGGACGATCAGCCTTGGCTCCTCGAGTCCGGCCGCCTTAGAGGGTAGCTCGACCATCTCTGTCCATTTTTCGCGCAGCTCGTCCGTTGTGTCGCCACAGGCTACATGCAGCACATGGATATCGTGCGAGAGCGTCCAGGCATAGCGAATGGCTCTTTCGGCGACCAGGCTCCAGCGGTCAATCGGTATCAGCACGATAGGTTCGCAAAGTTTTTGCGTGTTGATGGGCCGCTTGAGGTCAATTTCGGTCGCCACCCGTAAGTAGTGACGTCTGATCGAACGCATCATGAAAATCAGAGAGGGGATGAGCAAGACGGTAATCCATGCACCGTCGACAAATTTCGTTATCAGTACAACGGCTGTCGTAATACCTGTTGCCGTAGCGCCCAAGCCGTTCAGAAGCATGCTGCGCTTGGCGCCTGGTCCGCCGACACGTTTCCAATGCACCACCATGCCGGCTTGCGAGAGGGTGAATGCCAGAAAGGCTCCCACTGCATACAGCGGAATCAGCCGGTCGGTAACACCGCGAAAGATGATGAGAAGCGCACCCGTAAGTAGCGCGAGTGCATAAACCCCTTGGGCAAAGACCAGCCGGCGACCCCGGATCACGAAGGCATGCGGCAGGTAGCTGTTTTGCGCTATAGCGCGGGCAAGGCGTGGAAAGTCCGCGAACGCCGTATTTGCCGAAAGCGACAGAACCAAGAGGATAGAACCGATGCTGAGCCAGTAAAACGTACCTCGGCCAGTCACAGCAGCCAGCAACTGCGAAAGAACGCTTTCATATCCCGGTGCGCCAGGATCGGTAGCCGCTATCCCGTATCCGGGAACGAGGTATCCGATTCCCAGCAGCATCACCATCAGAATCCCAATAATCATGGTCAGAGTTCGCTTGGCATACTTATCTGTAGGGTCGTGGAAAGCCATCACTCCGTTGCTCACGGCTTCCACTCCGGTCATTGCCGTGCAGCCGCTGGAGAAGGCTTTCAGCAGGATCCAGGCGCTTACGGTGGCGGCTGCGCCGGTCAAGCGTGGAGGCGCGACAACCGGAACCGGGTGGCCGCCTGCTGACAGCATCTTGAAGATACCAACCGCAATCAACCCCAAAAGACATGCAATGAATATGTAGGTCGGCAGAAGGAAGACTCCACCCGTTTCCTGCACGCCTCGCAGGTTGACGATGGTGATGAGGATCAGAATTGCCATACAGAGACGGACGGTTGAAGGTTGCAAAGCTGGTACGGCCGAGACCAGCGCGCCTACTCCCGCCGAGATGCCAACTGCCGCGGTGAGAACGTAATCGATCATCAGCGCGGCCGCGGCAAGCAGCCCGGCACCATCGCCGAGATTTTCGCTGGCGACAGTGTAGGAGCCGCCGCCTTGAGGATACGCCGAGATGGTTTGCCGGTAGGAAAAGTAGACGATGCTCAGCAGGACCACGATACCGACGGTGATCGGCCAGATATAGGCGATTCCTGCCATACCCAGCGGCATTAGGAGCGTCAGGGCGGCCTCCGGCCCGTACGCAGCGGAGCTCAGGGCATCTAGGCCGAAAATCGGAACGCCCTTGACTGGTCCGATGCGTTCGGCCTTCTCTTCCTCAGTAGCTAAGGGCCGGCCGAATATCAGGTCAGTAACGCTCATTTCATGTCTTCTCGCGTCAGGGCATCCACAAAATAAGACGCTGGATACACCACTCGTGATGACAGCCAGAATACCTTGCCTGGCGGCTCGCCGCTCTTAAACATTACGTGACAGTCGCTAGTGGAGATTTTGTGAATCGCGGCAGGAAACTTCCGGCTACGGCCGATGCGAATTCGGCGCTTGCCCTCGCCTGGAACCGCGAAGTCGAATACGAGGCGGCCGTTGCGCTGGCCATGGCCGGCGATGAGCAAAACGCGAAGCTCTTGCTGCCGAACCCGAAGGGGATTCCCCCTAAGACAGCTCAGTCCGATTCAATTACTTGCCGGTGATCCGCGGGATTGTGGGCATCAATGCCAGTGAGCCTCTGAAATCCGTTGAGTTGCTTGAGTCCGCCACCTCCTACGAGCTGGGCTCGCCTCGAAGCGCACTTGTCTGGTACTTCGGGTCGCTGTACCCCATATTCGTTCCTGGCGATGCTGATCTGGTCGCACGCAGAGCTGACGATGCGGCTCGGGAGTACGAAAAGATACTGTCCCATCGCGATCTCATGATCGGAGATACCCGATCGGCCTGGGTGCACTACTGCCTCGCTCGCGCCTATGAAGTCGACGTACTCCGCCTTCCCCTGCTTTGGCGGTCACGGGCGCACCACTTCCACCGTCATCATCATCCCTTTGTCTTCGTGCTTCACTACGTGGCAATGAAAGACGAAGCGGCCGACAATCTCAGAATTCGTGAACGGGATGATGAGTTTGGCCTGCCCGGTTTGCCATTTTGCATCGGGGGAACGCGGAAGGTATCGCGCAACAGATCGAACTGGGTTGGCGCGCCCTTCACTTCAGTCACCAGGAAGCGGGTCTGATGAATGTGGAAGTCGTGATATTGCGTGTCTTGGTTGAGGATTGTCCACTCTTCAGGCGACACACCCAGGCCGTGAAAATGGAGGTTAGTCGGCTCGGTGAGCTGATTGTGCAAGGTGACCGTCACCTTGTCTCCGCTATGGAAGCGCCAGACGGGCGGGATGTACTGCCCGTTGTAAAGCATGCCCTGAAACGCGTGGCCGGCGATCGTGTAATCCGCGGGAGCGCCAACCATATCAACGTGGAGCTTCCCATCCTGACCAGCATGGGTGGGGTGGCAAAGGCAGGGTGGCCATCGCCGGACTGCCCACGAGACGAGCTGACATACGAGGTGATACTCCCTGCGAAAGGTGTCATTGTATGACTGACGGACACTGCAAGGCTGCCGTAGCCTGAACTCTGGTGACCGGGATATCCGTGTTTTTGCGATTTTGTTGTCTGCGAGGGCGGAGCGAATACCCAGCCCCTCGGGTCACTTACGGCAGATAGTAACGGAAAGAAGTGAAGACCATGTTGTCAATCGCTTCAGGCTCCCCGCCAATACCTGACCACGCATCACGAGTGAGATAGGAATACTGCATGCCCGCCTGCAACCTGCCCCTAGGTCCGTTGTAAAACTTGTACCAGAACATCGCCGTGCCCTCGAACAGCACACGCGTATTGCCAACACAGTTATTCAGGGCACCCGGACCATAGCCGTTGGGCAACGTTGGTAGGGTCTCTGTCCCGCAACCTGTGTTGAGGAAGTACGGCGACCCGTATCCAACAGGCTTGCCGTTGTACAGAGAAGCCTGGCGGCCGGCATAGCTGCCGCCACCGTAAAGGTTCAAGTCGAACTTGGGGTTGTGAAATACCAGCGACACGAGGCCCTGATATGAGCGGATCAGATGCTCTGTCCCGTCACCATAGATTGTTGCGTCCGGCAATTGCGATCCGTAACGGCCGACTCCGTTGCCACCAAGGTATTGAATGCCGAACTCGACGCGTCTCTGTGCAAAGGGCCAACGAGCGTTGGCGCCTATACCTCCGCCTACTACGCTAGAGTTGTAGGCGCCGGCGGCCGAGGGAGGCGTTGCTGCTGCTTGCGGATAGATTCGGTTCCGGAAGACGCTTCCCAAGCCAAAAATCTCATAGTGACCGAAACCTGGCTCAAAGGCTGCCTTGACAACGAAGTCAGGCGAGGCATTGGAAGAATAGGTGGCTTGGTTGTTGTAGAGACCACCCAAGTTGCCAGGTCCGCCAATCAAAAAGTTGAACGAACCGGGGCAAGATGCAACGAAGCCCTTTGGGCTGGTGGTAGATGACACAAGGGGCGATCCGTTGGGACAAGGCGTGGGCGCGAAGGCTGGGTTGCCGAAAGTGGTTAACAAGGTCTGGGGATTTTCGATCGACACTCCCAGCCAGACTCGGTTGTTGAAATTCTTGATTACGCGGAAGGCATACTGACGCGCGTAACTGAATCCCACGTTGTACTGCCGGTCGATGGTTTGCGGGCTTAGCCAGGTGAGGGGATCGAGACCGGACCTGAACTCCGTTACGAGGCTCCACATCTGGCCGCCCATGACGCTCCAGCCGCTGTGGAAAGTAGCTTCAGCCCAATTCTCGCGCTGGCGAAGCACGTAACTGTTGCTTTGATTGTTATTCGAGGTAACGCCGACACCGAGAAAGTCTGCCTCGGTGTAGCCGGTCAGAAGGGTCGTTCCCCACTGACCTTGGACGAGGAACGAAATGCGCGATGCGCGGCCGCTGCCGTAGAACTCCGAGGCTCGCGCTTGCCCGGAGGCTGAGAACGGAATCTGGCTGAACGGTGTGGAGAGATCGCTCAAAAGAGCCCGGGAACGCCAAAGGGTTTCCGCAGCGAAGAATCCGCCCGGCGTGATGGTGACGCCCTTGTAATGGATCGCCAGCGGGCTCTGGAGATCCGCGACGCGCTTTTGAGTATCACTGAGCGAGCTTGCGGTCGTGGAGCTAGCTGCTTGTAGGTCAGTGACCTCGTGCTGCAGAGCATTGAACTCGCTGGCAGTGATTTCGCCTTCCTTCTTCTCCCCACTCAACGCCGACTGCACGCTTTGCTGGACTTCGCTGGCTGTTGTGTAGACGCGGCTCACCTGCTCCTGCAGCAATTCGAGCGCCTGGTCTCGCGACTGTACCTGTTTCTGCAGCTGCTGGATCTGCCGCTGTTGCACCGCCATGATGTCCTTCAATTCCTGGATCTCGCTGGCACTAGAACCCAATCTGCCGCTTTGCACGCGGGGAGTCTTTGCGTAGGTGGTAGCGTCGGTTTGCGCGAAAACGCTGGTGGCGAGTAACCCTAAAGCGACCAGGCTCAATGAGCGTCTCATGCTTGCTCCTGTGAACTCACTGCGTCGCCGGGCTCAAGCCCCATTTGTCTTGCAGCCGGCGCTCCATCGTCTTGAAAATCAGGCCATCGACGATGTAGCCGATGGCAACAATCAGGATCATGACGGCGACCACCTGGCTCATGTCGTTCAGGTCGCGTCCCGTCATGAGTAGCTGTCCAAGACCCAGGCTGACAAAGATCATTTCGCCAGCGATCAGGGAGCGCCAGGCGAACGCCCAGCCCTGCTTCAGTCCCGAAACTAGATAAGGAAGACTGGCTGGGAAAAGAACATAGAAAAAGAGCTTGAGACCATTCGCTCCCAGGTTGCGGCCGGCCAGCGCATAAATCTTCGGCATCTGTTTGCGCCCCGCTTCCATGCTGATGGTGACTGAGAGAACCGAACCTAATACGACGACGAACAGAATTGCCTTGTCGGACAGCCCGAACCAGAGCACTGCCATCGGCAGCCAGCAGATGCTGGGCAGGCTTTGCAGGCTGACCATTAAACCGCCTAAGGTTTGCTCCAGGAATTCGCTGCTAGCGAGAAGAAGGCCCAGCGCGACGCCGATGGCCACCGAAAGAGAGTACCCGATAGCGATTCGTTTCAGGCTGACGCCGATGGCAATCCAGAAACTGTGGTCTACAAAGCCGGTCCGCAGTGACTCGAAGACTCCTTGCGGAGAGGGGACCATATAGGGCGGCCAGATGCGCAGCCGGGCCACCACAATCCAGACAGCAAGCAACAATGCGTAGAAGATGAGTTGGCGGAATGCAAGCTTCATGAATGAGGGTGGTACTCCTGTTCGAGGCTCTTATTGATCTCCGTGCGCAGTTCTTCCAGGATGTCTCGTGCCATTCCTGCCACCGAACTGTCTTCAATCTGCCGTGGGCGTGGCAGGTCAACCAAGAACTCACGCTTAATACGGCCGGGACGGAATGTCATGACGATCACTCGATCGCCGAGACGCGCTGCTTCGCGCACGTTGTGGGTGACGAAGACAACCGTGCGCCCGGTTTCTGCCCAGATGCGCTCCAGCTCGTCATGCAGCAGGTCGCGGGTTTGCGCATCGAGCGCCGCGAAGGGCTCGTCCATCAGCAACACGTCAGGTTCCATAGCCAAAGCGCGCGCCAAGGCCACGCGCTGCCGCATTCCGCCGGAGAGCTGGTGGATATAACTGTCGCGGAACTGCAAAAGGTGCACCATGCGGAGATAGTGCGCCGCTCGTTTTTCGCGTTCTTTGTGAGAGAGGCTCGCCATCTTCAGCCCGAATTCGACGTTTTCGGTGACCGTCAACCACGGGAAAAGTCCGAGCTCCTGAAAGATGAGGATGCGACTGGGAGAGGGGCCGTCGACAATCTTGTCGTCAACTCGCACGCTGCCCGAGGTGGGGCGATGCAAGCCGGTAATGATGTGCAACAGCGTGGACTTGCCGCAGCCGGAGGGACCGACGATGCAAAGGAACTCGCCAGCTCGCACATTCAATTCAATTCCGTCGAGCGCCAGCAGTCGATCTCCATTGCTTGACGGATACGACAATGACACGTCACGTACCCAGACCTTCGGCTCAGCAGCAGTGGCCTCCGGACGAACGAGCGCAAGATTGGACTTCAATCGGTCGCCGCGCGATTGGCCCTCGTTCGCGGTCAGCGATTTAGACGACGAAATCATTGCACTGCCTTTCTGCCTTTTTCCTTCAGCACCTGATTCAGCAGTGTGAGGTCGTGCAGGCCTGTTAGATCGGGCATCTTCGATCCGAGGAATCCGGCTTGGAACGCCCATTGCGCCGACTTGAGCAACGAGCTGCGAATGGGGTCGTCGGTGATTTCCATGCGGCTTAGTGCCTCATCGATGACTTGCGGAGGCAGCGCCTTGCCGGTTTCGCGCTGTATTTGCTCGTCAATCAGTTTTTTGGCTTCGGGCTGGTGATCGCGGATCCAGTCAGTGAGCTCTACCTGCCCACGCACCCAGTTTTTGACGGTGTCGGGGTGCTCGCGCAGAAACTTCGTGCTAACGATAAGATTGGTAACCACGAACTGGCCGTTTGGCCAAAGCGTTCGCTCGTCCAGAAACAGGCGTCCGTTGCCTTCTCGAATCAGACGGGTTGCCCATGGCTCGGGCGCCCATGCCGCATCGAGTTGCTTCTTGACGAACAAAGTGAGTTGGTCAGGGTTTGCCATGGGCAATATTTGCACATCGCCACCCTTATTCACCGGCTTCATACCATGTGTTTGCAGCCATGCGCGCAGCGCTACGTCTTGTGTGTTTCCCAACTGCGGCGAGGCGACACGCTTGCCGTGGAAGTCCTCGGGTTTGTTGATGCCCACGTCGTTGCGGACAATCAGCGATGCTCCGCCACCGGCGGCACCCGCCACAACCCGGAGGGCTTCGCCTTGCGATCGAACGTATCCACTGATGGTCGGATTTGGACCGATATAGGTCATGTCGATGGCCCCGGCGAACAGAGCTTCGATTGCTGAAGGTCCGGCATTGAATGTCTTC
>DASRAA010000048.1:0-11117 GCA_035638375.1 Binatia bacterium
GGGACGTGCCCGGCATCGAACGCAGTGCCGGGTTTGGGGAAGTTTGTGTCCGGCATGGGGCACCTCCTTTACGGGGAGTGCAACTATAGCTTACGCCTTGCAAGCGGTAGATTCACCTATGTCCCACTGTGTCGCCGGAAAACGGGCGAGAAGCGGAAGCACCCGGCGCTCCCACCAACCCTATCGTCCAAAGAAAGGATCATGACGGTGGAGCGCGCGCGGATAAGGCGCCGTGCTTCCCCACAGGGGCTGAAGCCCAGAACCTATTTTCAGCTTGTACGGCATAACTAAAATCATGCCCTGACTCATTGTTGTTGCAAGGGGGCGATTTCTAGTTTGCGGGCCATTGGTGCTTCATGGCGCGACGAAAGTCGGCTTCGGGGAGGGTATTGAGGACGTCCTTGGGGGTAAGCCAGGCGCGTCGCGCTTGCAGGACACCGTACTTCACCTTTTCGAAGTGCGATGTGTGATGAGCGTCGGTGTTGATCACGATTTTCACGCCGTACTCGCGGGCAGCGCGGAGGTTAACATCGTTGAGGTCGAGGCGGTCGGGATAGGCGTTGTGCTCCATGGCTACTTTGTTTTCGCGGGCTAATTTCAGGATTGCCTCAAGATCGAATGGATAGGCGTCGCGGCGTAAAAGCAGGCGGCCGGTGGGATGCCCGAGGATGGAGACGTTCGGGTTGCTGATGGCCTTCAGCAACCTGTCCGTCATTTCGGCCGGCTCTTGATTGAAGTGGGAGTGGACGCTGGCAACAACCACGTCCAGCTGCTCGAGGACGGAGTCGGAAAGGTCGAGTGAGCCGTCGGCAAGGATGTCGACTTCAATACCGGTCATGATGGTGATGCCTTCGATTCGTTCGTTCGCTTCGTTAATCCGCGCCATGTGCTCGAGCGCGCGGTTGTCGTCGAGACCGAAAGCCATGGCGAGGTTCTTGGAGTGGTCAGTGATGGCGATGTACTGGTATCCGCGGAGCTTCGCCGCCTCGGCCATTTCGTCGATGGTGTTGCGCCCATCGGTTTCGACGGTGTGCATGTGAACTTCGCCACGAAGATCGGCAACGGTGATGAGATTCGGGAGCTGGTGTCGTTCGGCTGCTTCGATTTCGCCGCAGTTTTCCCGGAGTTCGGGCGGAATCCAGTCGAGGTTGAGAGTGCGATAAATCTCTTCTTCCGTTTTACCGGCGACGAGAGTGCTGTCTTCGAGACGATAGAGGCCGTACTCGTTCAGGGTGAGACCCATCTTCAGGGCGCGCTGGCGAAGACTCACACCGTGGTGCTTCGATCCGGTGAAGTATTGCAGGCCGGCTCCGTAGGAGTTCGGCGAGAGAGCGCGGACATCGACCTGAAGGCCGGTGCGTAGCCGGAAGCTGATCTTGTTGTCACCTTTCGCAAGGACCTGATCGATCCCGGGGAAGCGGGAGATCTCTTCGAGGAGCGCCGCGCGTTGGGAGTGGTCGTCACAACAAGGTCCGGTGATGAGCATGTCGAGGTCGCCGACGGTTTCGCGGCCGCGACGAAGAGAGCCGGCGGGCGTAATTGCCTGAATTCCACTTATCTGGCTGAGGTAGGCGGCGAGGCGTTCAGCGGTACGATCGGCTTCGTCGATGAGAAAGCGGCCGGCGATGCGGCGGTAATCCTCGATCGACTTCAGGATTTTCTGCTCACTCTTTTCGCTCAAGCGAGGCAACTCGCGGAGCTTGCCTTGTTTCGCTAGTTTCTCGACGCCCTCGATGTCGCCGACGTGAAAGGCGTTCCAAATGAGGGCGATGGTTTTGGGGCCGAGGCCCTGGATTTTGAGCAGCTCCAGCATGGACGGGCGATATTTCTGGGTGAGTTCCTGGTGAAGGGGGAGCTTGCCCGTCTTGGCCAATTCCTGAATGTTGGTGGCCATGCTTTTGCCGATACCGGGAATTTCGAGCAACTTTCTGGAATCGTCAACGAGAGTTTCGACTTGTTGCGGCAGGCCTTCGATAGTCTCGGCGGCGCGACGGTAGGAGCGAATGCGGAAGGAGTCGTCGCCGTTGATCTCCATCAGGTCGGCGGTCTCGTAGAAAATTGTTGCGATTGCTTTGTTGTCCACGGTCTTCCCAGCGGAATTGTAACTTGACGACAGGCCAAGTGACTGAGGGCCAAGCCGAGATGAATTCTGCAACCGGGAAAGAAAAAAGGCCCAGCCGGGGCACGGACTGGGCACAAAATTGTTAAAACTTTTGTGTGCTAGACTTTCACCACGTTAGCCGCCTGTGGTCCTTTCTGGCCGTCGACGATCTCAAACTCGACGTTATCACCTTCCTGCAGGCTTTTGTAGCCCTCCGCAATCAGTGCGCTGTAGTGCACGAACACGTCCGGCCCGTCGTCACGCCCGATAAATCCAAAGCCTTTTGCATTGTTGAACCACTTTACGGTTCCTTTCAGTTTCACGTTCTATTCCTCCGAGAGCGGACAACCCAATCACTTCCGGACGGGCGCCGTCAAGATATTTCACACATCAAGTTTTCCCTTGGCAGAAATCAAACGTAGCCATCCATTCAACTTGCGCTGGTTGTTACGTCGCCTCGATGCGTGCTCCGATTGTTTAAGAATTCTGGGGTGTTGTCAATGCAGTGTACAGACTAGGGCAGTTGGCCTCTAACGTAGTGATATTCCTACCGATGTTGCTTAATACGGAATTAATAACAGCAGGGAATAGGGGTTCGGTGGGGCGAAAGAATAACGAAACGCCAGGATGAAGTCCACGTGCGGAGTTAACCAAATTGAGCAAACCACAGAATCGCGGCGATCGTTTTGCCGTCACGAATGAGCCCATTGCGGATCAGCTTAAGTGCCTTGTCAAGGCCTACGAGCTCGTGGTCGATGACCTCGTCGGCCTCGGGATTTGCGATGCCGGCAATGAGACTTTGCGCTAACAAGACTGTCATGGTCTCGTTCAGAAATCCGGGGCTGGGATAAAAGTGAAGTATGCGCTGCCACTTTCTGGCGGTGTACCCCGTCTCTTCGAGGAGTTCGCGCTTAGCTGCAGCTAGAACTTTTTCACCGGGATCGATACGGCCTGCGGGCAGTTCGAGCAAGTAGTCCTCGGCGGAATAGCGGTATTGGCGCTCGAGCAGCACTCGGGTAGTGGGTTGGGAGTCGTCGATTGCCAGGATGACTATTGAGCCCGAGTGCCGGATGACCTCGCGAATCGCTGTTATGCCATTTGGCTCCATGACGCGATCACGCGTGACGTCAAAAATGCGACCGCGGAAGACTGTTTTGGAGGACAGAATTTTCGGCTTCGAGCTCTTGATTGCGCTTGTCATTGTTTGACCTTCTCTGGCAACGTCGTTTTCCGCGCGGTCATGCCTCAACTATAAACGCATCGCATATTTGGCTTCCCGAGTCCCAAAGCGAGTTTGCTCGGGCGATAAAAAGAGACTGTGTCGCAACGGTGTCGTCACGGTATGCTGCAGCCATGCGAAAAAGTAGCGCGAAGGAGAAGTCCCTCAGCATTGTTGGTGCAGGACGATTGGCTCACGCGCTGGCGACCAACCTGAGCAGCATTGGCTGGAGGGTTACGAGTATTGTGGTAGGCAGGGGAGGGCAGCGAACGCGAGCGGCGAGGAAATTGGCCGACGATGTGGGCGCCGCAGTGGAGCTTCTGGCCGAGCCAGGCCGCCCGTCTGAACTGGTCTGGATTTGCGTTCCGGACAACGCGATCGCGGATGTCGCATCTGTTCTCGCCGCGCGAGAGGACTGGCGAGGACGGACGGTTTTTCATTCTAGTGGGGCGCTCACCAGCGACGAACTGAAGAGACTCCGCGCCAAGGGTGCAACCGTTGCGTCAGTGCATCCCGGAATGACGTTTGTCCTGCAGTCGAGGACATCGATGCGGGGAGTGCCGTTCGGCATCGAGGGAGATGCCGCGGCGTTGCGCCTGGCGCGCGAGATCATCGAGGATTTCGGCGGAACGGCGGTGAAGATCCCGAAGAACAAAAAAGCGCTCTACCACGCTTTCGATATGTTTGCTTCGCCGATGCTAGTGGCTCTGATGGCGGCGCTGGAGGGGGTAGGAAGGGCAGCGGGGATTCCAGAGAAAGACCTGAGAGCTATGGCGGGGCCGCTGCTTCGTCAGACGCTAGAGAATTACTTGGCACGGGGATCAAAGGCTGCCTTCACCGGGCCTTTGGTAAGGGGCGATCACGCGGTGGTTCGCAAGCATATGCACGCGTTGCAAGGCCTCCCGTTGGCGCGTGAGGCGTACGTGGCCTTGGCGCGGGTGGCGCTGGAAGAATTGCCAGGGAAGAATCGGGGTGCCGTAAGGAGGGCGCTAGAACGCGAGGCGGCAGGTTATACGAAGGAAAGGGGGCCTTCCATTCGTCGCTCGCCACGGCGACCTTCTCGCTCAGCATGACTCCGAGTGAAACTTGTATCCCTTGGTCTACCTAAAAGCTCGAGAAGAGATGGCCCATGCGATCCTTTTTGGTCTGCAGGTACTTCTCGGCGTGCTCGTAAGGCTCGACTTCGGCTGAGACCCGCTCGACGATAACGATCCCGGCGTTTTCCAAGGCGGCGACCTTCTCGGGATTGTTGGAGATGAGCCGCACGGAACTCACGCCCAACTGCTTCAACATCTCGGCGGGAAGAGTGTATTGGCGGTAATCAGCGTCGAAGCCGAGCTTTTCATTGGCTTCGATGGTGTCGAGTCCCTTGTCCTGAAGTTCGTAGGCCTGGATCTTCGCCATGAGACCGATGCCACGGCCTTCCTGCTGTTCGTAGATCAGGATGCCGGCTCCTGCGTCGCCGATCATGGAGAGAGCCATTTCGAGCTGCTGGCGGCAGTCGCAGCGCATCGAGGCAAACACGTCGCCGGTCAGGCACTGCGAGTGGATGCGCACGAGAGGGGCTTTCTCGTGAATGTCACCCATCACCAGGGCGACGGCTTCTTCAGGTTTGCCGTCGGCGGCTTCGTCCACAAACCCGTAGATGCGGAACTGTCCCCAACGAGTGGGGAAGTTGGCTTCGGCGACTTTGCGGATGTGGGGAGCAGTCACAGTTTGATTATAAGCAATCAGCAACCAGCAGTTTGCAGTTACAAAAAATCCCCCATGATTTGAAATTCCCCGCGCTTCGGCTCCACTCAGCGCAGGCCGCGGTAGAAGAACGCGGGATGGGGGCAGCCGGCGGGAATTGAGAGGTCCCGCAGGGCTAAAGCACGGATGTACTTTCAGTCGTTTGCGGCATGACTGAAGTCACGTCCTGACGCGAGAACATCGCACAAACTCTAGTAATAGCTGGCTAAGAACTTAGTTTCTTTTTCTCTACTCTTTACCCAAAATCAGGCGAAAGGGTGGGGGCACCCAGATGTAGGTGGCCCAAATGAAGAGCCCCAGCTCGCCATAGGCGGAATCGGCACCCAAGTAAGACCCCGTTCAAGTGGTGCTTGAACGGGGTCGCGAATGAGGAATTCTTTGGTTAGCGGCTGTGGCCTGAGTTGTGTCCACTGGAGGAGGCGGATTGGCCGCCGCCACTCGATCCACCGGAATAATGTGCGCCCCCTCCACCGCCAGAGTAAGAGGGAGCTGAGTAGTGCGGTGCGGGAGCAGAGTAATGCGGTGCCGTAGGTGCGCTGGCTCGCGCACTATAGGTCGGAGCCGGCCCATAGCTTGGAGCGGCACTGTAGCCTCCACCGTGGTATGCCGGAGCCGCGGGTTGTGAGTAACTGCGGTTGGCGGAATACGGAGCGGGGCTTGGCGTGGAGCCCCTGAGCGCTGGGCTCGGCATGTAACTCCGCGAGCCACCGTAGTACGGTGATCCCGAAGGTGCGGGCGAGCTGCCATTACGCGGACTGCTCGCGGCGCTGTACGAAGGGCTCGGTCGATACGAGTACGAGGTGGGCGGCTGCGGCACGGTCACTGCCGCTGAACCGGAGTTCGATTTGTTCGCCTCCTTGGGCGCACTCTCATGATTGTTCTTCGGCGCCTGGTCGGCATTGTGTTGGCTTTGCGGAGTTGTTGGCGCAGTGCGGACAGCCTGCGGCGGCGGCGTAGCTACATGCGGCGACTGAGGCGAGGACGACTTGCTTTGCTGTGCAGTTTCAGTCGCCGATGGAGCATGCCCTCCGGCATAAGGCGGTTTTGGCACGACGTGCTGCTGACTGCCCTGGTAAGGAGTGGTCGAAGCAGTCACGGCAGGCGTCGGATTGGTGTTCGCGCGTTGGTCTGACGGCCGAGGTACAGCAGGGCGAGTCTGGTTCGCCGCTTCGGTCGCTGGAGTGCGTGCACCGTTGACGGTCGGTGGTGCCGCCGCGCCGTGGGTTTCGGGGCCGCTTGTAAGGGACCGCTGCGGAGATGTGTTCTGCGGCACGCCGGCGCGGGTTACGACGGGTCTGTCGATCGCGGTGCGCGGAGGCGTAGCAGAGGTGCGGGCGCTGGCTCCTCCCAGCATCGACTGCTTCGTCGGATTCACATCAACATTGCGAACGACCTGTGCGTTGCCGAGTTCTGAAGCTGGAACGGGCTTGCCCGCACGGGCGATGTTCTGTCCGTTAATCAAAGCGGATTTAGGTGCGGCGGTGACTGCACCAGCTACATTACGGTTTACGTAATTAGTGTTGGTGACCCTATTGTTGTAGTAGTTGTTTGTGATGTTGGTGATATTGGTGATGTGAGTGTTCGTCACGTTCACGTTGCGAATGTACGTCTGGCTCACGTAACCGCCGCGGTATCCGCGGTACCAGGGATAGTAGGGTTCACCCCAGCCGAGCGGGAACCAGCCGCATCCGCCACCAAAGCCGAAGCCAACGGAGATGCCGAAACCCCAGCCTCCGCCACCGATCCAGCCGACCAGAGCGGGCGCATAGTAAGGACGCCAGCCAACGTAAACCGGGCCAGGAGCCCAGCCCCAAGCGCCGCCGTAGTAGACCCAGCGTCCGTAGTGGAAGGGAGCAAAACCCCAAGGAGCATCGTCAACCCAAGTCCAACCCCAAGGGGCGATCCACACCCAGTGTCCGTAGCGATAAGGCGCCCAGCCGGCGGGAACGCTAGTGGGAACCCAGATTGCGCCATAGGAAGGCACCGTTCTCCACGAGCCGTAGTAATCCAAATCTTGGTAGCCGATGGTGCCGGGAGCTACGTACTGCGCAGACTGCGAGCCATCGAGGCGCCTATCGCGCACTTGCGCCCAGTCCTCGAAGCCATCAGGCCCCGGCGCAGCATAGGCAGAGTTCTGGAGCGTGCCTTGTCCGGTGAAGCGGACCTGCTGGCCCTGGGCGACTGTTACAGCGGGAGCACTGCCAGTTGCCTGGCCATGGCCTTTGCGCACCGTGACCAAGGTCTGATTGTCGTTCGCTGGCACATCGATGCGGTACACGCCCGGCTCCATTACATCGAAGGCGAGATTTGGAGTATCAATTTCCAAGATCTCGAGGGGTTCTAGATGGCGGACGGTGAGCTCAACAGTACCTTGATCGAGTTGCATCTGGAGAGTGTTGTCTCCGAGGTTAGTGAAGGTAATGCTGGTCTCGGAGTTCATTCGGATGAAAGCCGTGCCGACATTCAGTTCGGCGCGCGAGTCTTTGTCGGTCCACACCCGATCGGAGGTCGTCAGCGGCCGGTTAAGTGTGGCGGCAACCCAGTCGTTCACTCCGCCAGGCTGCATGGACACCTCACCCGCGATGTATTGGATGCGGGCCACGCGCGCCGCAGGATCGTTTGCGGGGTTGGAGTTATCGGATGCGGAGCCCGCATTGGGGTAGTTGGGGGCGGTCTGATCCTGGGCAAGGAGGCCGCCGACAAGAGACAGCCAGACCAATAGTGCAAGGAACCATCCGAACTGCCGTCTTGATTTCATTTTCGTACTCCGTCTGCTTCCGTAAACTCTGGAAGCTCTCACCACGGCTGAGCGCGGTTTCCGCACTCGCACTACTCTAAACCCCGCGGTGCAGGGTGTGTTTCGCAGAGCGCCTGTTAAGTAACCTGAAAGCGGGAGGTTAAGAATTGTGAAGGCGGGGAAATTGGTGAATCCGGAACAGAAGGGAAGCGAGTATTACCAATGGGATGCAGGTGTGCAGAGGGCTCTGCTATGCTCTTCGGTTCGCCTGGAGGAGACATTGCACCTCATACGATATGCCGCCCTGGCGGTTTTTCTCGCAGCTGCCACTTATGCGCAGGGTCAGACGGCAGCTGAGCCGGGGTTGCCCTACAGGCCAAGCCTCGATGTGACCGCCATGGACCGCACGGTCGATCCGTGCGTCGATTTTTATCAGTATTCCTGCGGCGGATGGCAGAAGAAGAATCCCATTCCGCCCGATCAAGCCTCATGGGACGTTTACGGGAAACTCTACGTGGACAACCTGGCATATTTGCGTGGACTGCTGGAACAAGCCGCGACCGAGAAGAACCGCGACGCGGTCACGCAGAAGATCGGGGACTTCTACGCTTCTTGCATGGACGAGGCAAGAGTGGAGCAGCTAGGCGCAAAACCGATGCAATCGCTGCTGGATTCTATTCAATCGATGAAGAGCATGAAAGACCTGCCGGCGCTGACGGCGACGTTGCAATTGCAAGGCATGGCAGTGCCGTTTGCCTTCGGGTCGGTGCAGGACCCGGACGACTCGGACAAAATGATTGTCGGGCTCGATCAGGCGGGACTGGGTTTGCCGGATCGGGATTACTACCTAAAGGACGATGCCAAATCGAAGGAGACGCGCGAGCGCTACCTACAGCACGTGCAAAAGATGTTCGAGCTGCTGGGAGATCCTCCGAAAGTGGCCAGGAAGAATGCGGATACGGTGATGCGGATGGAAACCAGCCTGGCGAAGGCGTCACTAACGCGGGTTGAGCGGCGAGATCCCTACAAGCAGAAACATAAGATGAGCGTGCCGGACCTTTATAAGGTAGCGCCTGATTTCGACTGGAACGCGTTTTTCGCTGCATCAGGCGTGCCGAAGTTCGGGATCGTGAATGTTTATTGGCCAGACTTCTTAAAGGAGATCAATTCGCAACTGAAGACGGCCTCACTCGATGATTGGAAGATTTACCTTCGTTGGCATGTGGCGCATTCGCGCGCGCCATTTTTGTCGTCGGCATTCGTGAACGAGAATTTTGAGTTTTACCGCAAGTATCTGCGCGGAGCTACGGAACTGCAGCCCCGGTGGAGACGGTGTGTGCAGTATACGGATGGCAATCTTGGGGAGGCTCTGGGCCAGGTTTTTGTGCGGAAGACGTTTGGCCCGGAGTTGAAGGCTTCGACGGTGCAGATGACGCAGCAGATCGAGGATGCCATGGCGGTGCGGATCCAGGAACTGCAATGGATGAGCCCGACAACCAAGCAGCAGGCGCTGATCAAGCTGAAGGCGGTCCGGAACAAGGTGGGGTATCCGGATAAGTGGCGGGACTATAGCTCGGTAGAAATCGTGGCAGACGATTTCTACGGCAATGACATTCGCGCCACCGAGTTCGAGCAGAAGCGCGAGCTGGCGAAAGTCGGGCAGCCGGTGGATCGGACAGAGTGGGACATGACGCCTCCGACGGTGAATGCTTACTACAATCCGCAGATGAACGACATCAACTTCCCAGCGGGTGTGCTGCAGCCGCCTTTGTACGATGCAAAAATGGACGCCGCGCCGAATTACGGTAATACGGGGTCAACCGTCGGACACGAGCTGACCCATGCTTTCGACGATGAGGGAAGACAGTATGACGCCAAGGGAAACCTGAAAGACTGGTGGACGAAGCAGGATGCAGACCAGTTCGTGAAGCAAGCCGATTGCGTGGTCGATCAGTACGGCCAGTACGTGGTGGTGGACGACATCAAGATCAACTCGAAGCTCACCGAGGGCGAGGACGTGGCGGACCTGGGGGGGACGATTCTGGCGTACATGGCCTGGAAGGGTGCAACGAACGGCCAGAACTTGACCGACCACGACGGGCTGACTCCGGAGCAGCGATTTTTTGTAGGATTCGCGCAGTGGGCCTGCGAGAACCAGAGGCCGGAAAACCTGAGGGTCAATGCGATGACCAATCCGCATTCACCGGGAAAGTATCGAATCAACGGCGTGGTGGTGAATATGCCGGAGTTCGGTGCGGCATTTGGATGTAAGGCCGGACAACCAATGGTGAAGGCGAGCGACAAGGTATGCCGGGTGTGGTAGGGAAGAACCTCAGAGCTTTAGCCCATCATTGATCAAGATCTCGGCGGCGCACTTCAGTTTCGCTCGGTAGAAGACTGGGAGCGATAGAGCCGGATAGGCCCTCGACTCGCTTCGCTCAAGGTCTCGGCTGCGGGCTCACATCTACCCCCAAATTGAAGCCCGCAGGGCACCTCTACTTACTTTGGTTCAATCCATGGGGTGTGGAAGATTGCCAGGGGATCGGCGTTGTCCGAGGAGTCCAAGTCGAGGTAGGAGTCGGAAACGATCCAGTAATACCGCTTGACGCAGTCGACGAGGAGATCGATAGCGCGATCAAGTTTGCGGTTGGTGGCTTCGAGAGCGGCGAAGGTGCGCTCGCGCGGCGTGAAGTGCGGCTCGAGTTGCTCCTGGAGCACAGTTGTGGCCTTATCCAGGTCGGCGATGTCGCCTGCCAGTTCCTTTCCGGTGAGCTTGTCGTGCATCAGTTCCGGATAATCGGAGATCTGGGTGAGAAGCCGGCGAAGCGACAAATTGGCATCGGGCGCGAACAAGCGGCCGAGGCGCATGGTTGTGGCATCAGTGTAGGACGCCCTGATCATCGGAAGATACGGATTGTTTGAATTCGCCAGGTTGAAATTCGGGGCGACAACTTCGGATTCCAGCTTGCGGTAGAGCGCGCGGTCGGCGAGAAGGCTCTGCAATTGAGCGCCGATTTCGCGGAGTTCGCGGATGGCGCGGTCACAGAATTGTTTTTGGCTGAGCATAGGCGACTAGTTTAAATGAGCAACTGTGGTTTCTCGGTGATAAGCGCTCATCTCACAAGTGCAGATTTGCCCCATAAAGAGAGATCCCTCGGGGGCTAAATCCTGTGCCTAAGGAAGTCGGTTTCAGCACGGCTGAAGCCGTGCGCTTTCAAAGCAGAATTTGTGGGACAGCTTGCAGGAAACATAAGGCGACGAAGGTCTCACCCCACAGAGTGCAAAATGGCGCTTTGTGGGAACCCGGT
>DASRAA010000049.1:0-3885 GCA_035638375.1 Binatia bacterium
GCTGATCGCCGCCTTCGAGGTAGTAGTCGGCAGGCCAGGGAAGGCCCGGCTCGCGGCCGAGTACCACTGCCTGGCTGCATCCTGACTCGAACCACACGTCGAGGATGTCCATTTCTTTGTGGAGCTTCGTGCTGCCGCATTTCGCACACTTGGTTCCGGCAGGCAGAATCTCTTCCGCCGAGCGTTTGTACCAGGCGTCGGCACCCTCGCGCGCGAACAGATCGACAACCGCGCGGTTCACCACTTTGTCATTCAGAAATTCCTTGCAGTCCTCGCAACGAAACACCGCGATGGGCACACCCCACACCCGCTGGCGCGAGATACACCAGTCAGGGCGCGTAGCGATCATGTTCGAAATGCGCTCTTCACCCCATACCGGGTCCCACTTCACCTTAGCGATTTCTTCCAGCGAGCGGCCGCGCAGTGTTCCGCCCGGAATCTTGCCTTCCATCGAGATGAACCACTGCTCGGTGGCGCGGAAGATGATGGGGTTGTGGCAACGCCAACAGTGCGGATAGGAGTGCTCGATCTTCTCGAAGCCTAGCAACACGCCGCGCTTTTTAAGCAGCTCGACGATGAGCGGGTTCGCCTTGAATACCTGCTGGCCGTCGTATTCGGGCAATCCGTTGCGCAGGATACCTGCGTCGTCAACGTTGCAGCTCAGGTCGATGCCGTACTTCACGCCGGTGAAGAAGTCGTCGGCGCCGTGTGCAGGCGCGGTGTGAACGGCTCCGGTGCCGGTGTCGAGAGTGACGTAGTCGCCAAGTACGCCCAGCACGGTGCGGTCCAAGAATGGATGTGCGAAGGTCGCATACTCCAGCGTCTTGCCAGGAAAGCTGGCGATCTCTTTGGCCGTACCAAGCCCGCACTTCTCGATAGTCTGCTGCGCCAGCGCCTTGGCCACGATGTAGATCCACTCGCCGGTATCGAGCGCTACGTATTCCGCATCGGGCGAGAAGGTCACCGCCATCGACGCTGGCAGCGTCCAGGGAGTCGTGGTCCAGATGATGGTGGCGACGTTCTTCATGCCCGCCAGCGCAGGACTGAGCTTTCCAGCGTCGCTGGTCAGGGGATAGCGAACCCAGACGCTCGGGCTGGTATGGTTCTCGTACTCGACTTCGGCCTCGGCCAGCGCCGTCTTGTCGTGGATGCACCAGTACACCGACTTCAGGCCCTTGTAAACCAAGCCTTGCTCGTAAAACGAGAAGAACGTTTCGACCACGACGCTTTCGTACTGCGGCGTCATGGTCGAGTATGGGTTATCCCAACGCCCGAAAACACCTAAACGCTTGAACTGCTGGCGCTGCAGCTCGAGATATTTCTCGGCGTAGGCGCGGCAGGCGGCGCGCACCTGAATCGGGTCCATCTCAAGCTTTTTGCGCCCCAGGTCGTTGTCCACCTTGATCTCGATAGGCAGTCCGTGGCAGTCCCAGCCCGGCACATAAGGAGAATCAAAACCCGCCATGGTCCGCACCTTGACAACGAAGTCCTTGAGTGTCTTGTTCAGTGCAGTACCCAGGTGAATCGGGCCGTTGGCGTAAGGCGGGCCATCATGCAGGACATAAATTGGCTTGCCCTTGTGCGTCGCTCGCAACCGCTCGTAAATGCGCATCGCCTCCCACTGTTCCAGCCGCTTGGGCTCGCGCTGCGGCAGGTTCGCCTTCATGGGGAAATCAGTTTTGGGCAGGTTCAGCGTGGACTTCAGGTCGAGCGGCACTCCGGGTATCTCCCCTTCCGATGGGTCACAAATTTGCTAAAAACCGCACCCTAGTCTTTTCATTATAGGGAGCGCACAAACCGCCGTCCAACAGCAGCTTGCGTACTTGCAGGGCTTTACTCCCGAGGTTCACCTCGGTTAATCTCAAAACATTGAGGAGCATCCAACTTCCCCCGCATCTAAGCTGGAGGAGTTGTTGTAGCAGCGGCAGTGCCATCTCCCAGCATTCGCAACCTTGTGTTTCCAGTCGGGTTTGAGAGGGCAGTGTCTCCCTGCCCGGGCTGGGCAGCTGGTTCCGTTGGCTCAACCGAATTTCCGATTCGACCCTGAGGATTCGATCGAAGATATGGCTGAACAAAGCACCCTTCCTCCAGTTCGCGAGGCGCCGCCGGCGCAGGACCTTAATTTCTTGCCTCCTCCGGAACTGGGCCAATCCGTCTGGCAGTCGTTGTCGGAAAATCTTCGCTCCTTTTGGAAGCCGGAAAAGCTTCCGCCGTTGCAGCTGACTTCCAAACCGGTCGAGGACCCCGGCCTGATGCTGCCAGACGAGTCGCTGTGGCAGTCGCTTAAACGCAATCTGCGCGAGACTCTGTCGCCTGAGAACCTGCCGCCTCTGCAACTCACCTCAAAGCCAATCGAGGACAACCGAATTCTGCGGCGCACGGACGCCGAGCGTTCGCTGTTCAGCTCGCTTCGCGAAAACATTAAGTTTGCCTTCTTTCCTGAAAAGCTGCCTCCGCTCCAAGTCAGCTCCAAGCCGATTCGCGTAAAGAGCATCTGGGGCGCCTACGATTACAAGCAGGAAGGCGCAGGCGTATCGCTGGTTGTGCACGTGGTGCTGATCGGGGGCCTTATCGGCCTGTCGATTCTGACCAGCCGCACCGTCAAGCTGAACAACCAGGCCCAGAGCATGATGACGTTAACCGATGCCGATGTTCCGCCCGAGCTGCCAATGACGACCAAGAAAGGTCAGTCGATGGGCGGAGGGGGTGGCGGTGGCGATCGCGACAAGATCGAGGCTCCCAAAGGCAAGCTGCCCAAAGCTTCTATGGAGCAGTTGGCGCCGCCTGCGGTCGTAATTCGTAACGACAATCCGAAGTTGCCGGTAGAGCCTACGGTGGTCGTGCCTCCCGAGATCAAGCTGGCCGCCAACATGCCGAATCTCGGCGATCCTCTCTCGCGCATTCCTCTGGGTCCAGCATCGAACGGCACCGGTAGTGGCGGAGGAATTGGTTCGGGCAGCGGCGGCGGAGTCGGGTCAGGTAGTGGCCCAGGCGTTGGTCCCGGACACGGCGGTGGATACGGTGGTGGTGCGTTCCGCGTAGGTAACGGCGTTTCTGCGCCGCGAGCATTAGAGACCCCAGACCCGGAGTACTCGGAAGAAGCCCGGAAAGCCAAGTATCAGGGAGTGGTCGTTCTCTGGTTGATCGTCGGTCCGGACGGCAAGCCGCGCGACATCCGAGTGAGCCGTCCCTTGGGCATGGGCCTCGATCAGAAAGCCATCGAAGCGGTACAGCGGTGGCGTTTTGAGCCTGCCATGAAGGACGGCCGGCCGGTTGCCGTACAGATCAACGTAGAGGTTAATTTCAGGCTGTATTGAGCTGAAAACAAACGGCATATGAGATTCAGAGGAAGAGGCTTAACTCTCTTCCGTTTGGCTTCTAGCCTGCTCCATCTGTATTTCCTTCATACACTCGGCGCCCGGCGGAGCGCTGCTTCGATGCTGGGGCAGAGATTCTCTGCGCCGACGTGGCGATCGAATGCCGCCTGCATGAGCTGGCGCGGCTGAGGCGGGGCTCCGCAGAAGAGCAGGGCACGGCCGGAATTGTGAAGCTTCTCGGCGAGATCTTCCAGCACTTTGAGGCCGATGGCATCGATGGCTGTCATGTTCCGGAGCCTCACAATGACTACCGGCGGAAGATCGTCTAGCTGCTCGCTCAGCAGGTCGAGCTTGTCGGTGGCGCCGAACAGAAATGGCCCATGGATGCGAAACACGCGCACCTAATCGGGAATGTCCTTGTCTTGCAAAAATGTGTGCTCGACCCGCTTCCACATAGTCGTCGGTGACCTCGGCGGTGATGCCGGCCGCGAGGTCCGCCAAAAAATCCTGAAGCGTGTAGTTCCTCAGGCAGAGCACAGACTTAGGCAACCACTGTTCCATCGAACCT
>DASRAA010000050.1:0-2941 GCA_035638375.1 Binatia bacterium
TGTTATCGCAGCTCTTTAGGCGCTCCACCACCATTCGGCGAAACTCCTTCGGATACCGCCCCACTCGTCTCTTTGCCACTCGCAGTTCCTTTCCCTGCAAAGTGTGCCTTCCCAAGTGTCTCAGTTTAAGGGGTCAGTCCAAAAATGAACCCACACCCTCCGGGGTACACGCCTGATCGCCCTCGCCATGCGGGGTTGCGCCCACTCACAACACGTTGATGGCCCGCGCCGCCAGAATTGCCAGTATCGTGAGCGACAGCAGCGACTGGAGCATGGTGAGGGCTTTCGCCCAGCGATCCAGCACCGGCGTGTCCGTGGGCGAGAACGCAGTGCTTGTATTGAAGGCCAGGAAAAGGTAGTCGAGAAATTCGGGTGACCAGTTAATATCGGGCGGCTGCTTGGCCATCTGCGGAAACAAGAATGAACTGCGAAGCGGTCGGGGAGCGCGATCGCGTCCTAATGGGCCACCCGCGTCCAGTTTCCAGTACCACAGCGCAAATACGAGCACGTTGATGATCCAGAGCACTGCCGCCGACCGCAGAAGCGCCGCCGGGTTGTCTTTGTGCAACAGAATTCCGTCGATCAAGAGAGCAAGGGATGCGATCAACGCCAGAGTTAGAGCAGCCGCTGCGAAGAATGTAAGCGTGCGTGCCAGCACATACCGGCGTTGCCCGTGAAACACCGTGATTGGCACGAGAAGAGCCACCATGAGCACGAACAAGGCCCAGTCTGGGCCCATAGAAAGCCTCGGTGGGAGTGCCGCGTGCAGACAGGCTCCGGCCAGGAGCGCTAGAAATCCCGGCCAGCGCGGCTCGGACCTCGCTTCCCGCCGGGCTTTGGTATCTGGTGCCATGCACGACTACTCTACCCCAGCGCTAGAATTCAAAAGTACTGCGTAGTGAAGGGCATCCAGCCCTGGGTGGCGACCCTCGCCTTTCTGCGACCGAGTACCTATCGCCCGGTTCGATGCACCGAGTTTGGCACTTTTGAGTTCACGCCTCAGCGCGTAGGATTCACTCAGAACAGCGAGGAAACAGTGGCCGGACGCGTGGAGAACTTGAAGCCATTTGCGAAGGGTGTGAGCGGGAATCCTGGCGGCAGGCCTAAGACGGCACACATCTCCGAGGCGTTACGTCGGGCGCTAGAGAATGGCGAAGCTGAGCAACTCGCTTCCATTTTGCTTGCACTGGCGACAGGCAAGAAGCGAGGTAGCGCCGTACAAATCGCTGCCTCCGTGAGATTGCAGACCGCACAGAAGGTAAGGTTCGTCAATCGATAGAAGTTGCCAGGGATGATCTCTCGACATCGCGGCAGTTCTACTTCTGTAAGAACATCTTGACGGCTATTCCGGCCAGGCAAACGGCGAAGATCCGACGGAGCTGCATACCTGTCGCCAATTGCGCGATTGAGCCCCCGAAGTATCCACCGACGAAGAATCCAACGGCAAGCAACGCAGCTACTTTAATTTCGACGTGTCCGGCACAGTAGTACTTCCAGAACGCCAGGGCGCCGATCGGCAGCAACATAGTCGCCAACGAAGTGCCTTGCGCACTTTTCTGATCCATACCGTAGCCGTAGACCAGGATCGGGATGAAGAAGATCGCGCCCCCAAGCCCGATTATTCCAGAGATGGTCCCGATAAGCACCCCAATTGCGAGGGAAATTAAGAAATTCATGGTCACCTCCACTTTCCGCTTGACTCGCTCTGCAAACGAGCATATATATCGTCTAGCGTACTAATACAATGGAAGGCGACGTAAAGTAAAGAATTTTGTGATGCGTGAGCGAAAGTAAGTAAGCCACGCCGCACAAGAAAGAGAAGAGCAAATCCATTGGGCAAAAAAAGAACGATTGAATCGTACCTGCCACTAACGCCAGCCGTATTTCACGTGTTACTGGCACTCGCCGATGGCGAGAAGCACGGTTACGTCATCAGCAAAGAGATTGTTCGCCGCACCGGCGGCGAAGTCCGGCTGAGTGCGGGGACGCTGTACGGCACTATCAAGCGCCTGCTCGATGACGGGATGATTGAAGAGTCGGATGAGCGTCCGGACTTCAGCCTTGACGACCAGCGGCGACGCTACTATCGGCTAACCAAACTCGGCCGCGCAGTGGCTGAGGCCGAAGCAGAGCGGATGCAGCGCGTGCTAGCCATGGCCCGCGCCAAGCGCGTGCTAGGTCCGGAGACCGCTTAGGGCACGTGATGGCAGCCACCAGCAATGCGAACCGGCCGGCCGCGGAGCGAGTATTCCTGGCTTTCCTGCGGCTTTTTCCTTCGGAGTTCCGTGAGCACTTCGCGGGCGAGATGGAGACCGTCTTTCGCGATCAGTATCGCGATGCTCGAGAGGTAGGCGCGGTCACGCCCATTCGATTCTGGTGGGAAACTTACAGCGGCCTCATCGCTACGGCATTCCGCGAACACAGAGACATTCTGTTCCAGGACGCCGAGTACGCGTTGCGCATGATGCGCAAGGAACTCGGATTCACGCTGGTTGTCATTGTCATCCTTGGGCTCGCGATTGGCACAAGCACAGCCGCCTTTACGGCAGCCAATGCCATTCTCATTCAACCGTTGCCGTTCTCCGGTGGCAATCATCTCATTCATCTGATGCAACAACAGCCTGCCGTGGGCGTGGAAGACATGGCGTTTTCGGTGAAGGAGATTGAAGACTATCGGGCGCAGAACCGCACGCTCGACGCGGTGGTCGAGTTCCACGCCATGACGTTCAGCCTGCTCGGCGGCCGGGAGCCGGAACGCGTTGATACCGGAGTAGTATCAGCGAACTTCTTCCAAATCCTCGGCATCAGCCCCCTTTATGGCCGCACGTTCATCGAGGAAGACGAGCAATCCAGTGCCACCCCGGTGCTGATCCTGAGCTACAACTTCTGGAAGCGCAGCTTTGGAGGCGATCCGAACGTTGTCGGGCAGAAATACTCCATG
>DASRAA010000051.1:0-15043 GCA_035638375.1 Binatia bacterium
TGTACCAGCCCTCAGTCAAGCTGGTGAAGAAAGTTCGTGTAGGGTCGAAGCTGCGCCGCCTCTATAGCCCGGCGCAGACACCGTTCGAGCGGGTGCTGGAGTCGGGGCATGGGGACAGCCGACGTGTGGCGGAATTGCAGAAGCTGCGCTCGAGGCTCGACCCGTTTGAGCTGTCCCGCAGCATCGACCGGAAGCTGGAGAGCATCTACGCTCTGGCCAACCGGCGACTGAGCCCGAAGGCCATAACTTCACGCGGCGCGACGGCTGTGCAAAAGACGCGAGGTGGAAAAGTCCAAAAACAGAACTTTCCCCCCTCGCTTGGAAATCCCGCAAAGAACGCGGGATTCCCACTTTCACACAGCCACGGCGGCGACGGGCAACGGTTACATCTTTAATGTCTCGATAGCAGCCGTCCCGGTTACATTCTTAAATGGCTTGACGCGTTGGGCGTCCAGGGCCCTCCCGGACCCGTTCCGCCCTTCCCAGCCAAGCTGATTTCCGCCATGCTAGATAGCAAGAGACGACACAAGGAGATTCTGCATGAGTGAGGTTGTTTGCGCCTGGACCACTTCAGTCCGCCAGCATCCCGAACGCGCCATTCCCGAGCGCTGGCAGGAGCTTCTCGAGCAGGGCCGCGTGGCCCACATCGGCTTCCAGCACGAGGGCATGCCGTACGTCATCCCTACGCTGTACCACTACGCGGCTGAAGAGCCGGACCGCATCTACCTTCACGGCGGCCTCAGCAGCCGCATGCTGAAAGAGTTGGCCACGGGTATTCCCGTCTGCGTCACGGTTACCGAGCTCGATGGCTTGGTGTACTCGCGCGACGCGAAGTACCACTCTGCCAACTACCGCTGCGTCATGTGTTTCGGACACGGCCGCATTCTCGAAGACGAAGATGTTAAGCGCACTATGTTTGAGGCCATGACGTTGCGCTACTTCCCCGGTCGCACCGCCGGCCGCGATTACACCCCTGCGCCATCAAGCCACCTGAGGGGAACAGCCGTCGTCGAGGTCATCATTGACCAGACCAGCGCAAAAATGAGGGAAGGTGGTCCCAAGGGACCGCAGGATGCAAACCCCGAAGCTCCCGGAAGTTGTGGTGTGACAGAGGTTTAGATCTTCTGAGACGCGGGCCGTCGCTTATCGCTTCCATCTCGTCGTGGTGTAGTCAATCGCTTCTTGCACATTAAGCTCGCGCGTACTCACGCCGGTTCGTAAGTATAGCTTGGGCGTTTCTCCTTCTCGCAGATACACGGGGCGGTGGGCTTGGTTGACAATCGTCCGGCAGATGTCGTGATCATCGATTGAGTGAAACACCGCCTGCACCCACTGGCAGGCATCGGCACCGAGCTTACCGGCGATTGAGGTCATCAGCACCTGCTCGAAGCCATCGCGGTCGGGTTTCTTCAGCGCAGAGTAGTCATGCTCCAAGCCGACAATGCTGCCGTCGTCGGCAACGCCTATCAGCAGCGTGCCACCCTGCGCATTCATGTAACCGGCCAAGGTCTTCAGCACTACGGTCTCCAGCGAGCGGTTCACGCGATTCTCACGAAGATCCCAACGGAAAGTCGACTTGAACTCCAGGGTTGCGCTTTCGCCGTGGGCAATCTGCTGGCGAACATCGTCTCCCAGCGCCTCGCTCAGTTGGCGGATCCTCTCTGTTCGCTGTGCCATTGAGGCATAGACGGCTGCTCCGCCTAAGCTAAGCACAACTCCAACCAGCGCGTAAAACGTCGCCTTCCGCGGCATCTTTCTATGCAATATCTGGTTGAGCTGATTGGCAGCAAATGACACCGCAGGTCGCCCCGGTTCGTAGAACTCGGAGTAGTGCACGAACTCGTTCACCGGAAGCAGCACGAACACGCCCACCACCGCGCCCAACAAAATCGTGACCGCAAAAATACGCAACCGCGTCCGAATTTTCCAGGAAAGTTGCATGAGTCTGTTAGAAGGTTGCCCCACTCAAGCCGGTTTTGCTGGAGTGGGTGTTTTAGAGAATCCAACACTGACAAGAGAAGTCAATTTCACGCATTTTTCTTAACAAACTACAAATCACCAATTACCAGTGGCCAACCATCGACTAGCCACCAAGCACCGTTCGCTATTCAATCCTCTCGCACCTGTACTCCGCCTCAGTCAGCGCATCCAGAATCTGCTGGATATGTTCCTGCCCGCGCGTCTCCATCGAAAGATCGATCGCCGTATCACCCAGGTTCACGCCGTAATAGGTACGGTCATACTGCGTCTCCACGATGTTGGCCCGGAGGTCAGCGATGATCTTGGTCAACTGATGCAGCGCGCCGGGACGGTCCGTCAGGTGAATTCGCAGCCGCAAGCGTCGCCCATCTTTCGCCAAGCCTCGCTCGATAATCTTCGCCAGCAAACTAACATCGATGTTGCCGCCACATACCAGCGCCGCCGTCTTTTTTCTTCGCAACGAAGTTTTATGCTGCAGCAATGCTGCCATCGCAACGGCGCCTGCACCCTCCGCCAGCGTCTTCTCCTTCTCCAGCAGAACGAGAATTGCATTGGCAATTTCTTCCTCATCAACGGTCACGATCTCGTCCACGTAGCGCTGTACAAGCGGCAACGTCAGGTCGCCCACACGCCTTACTGCAATGCCATCGGCCACCGTCGCCGATGCCGGAATAGTCACCGGATGTCCAGCCTCCGTTGCGCGCAGCATCGACGGCAACCGCTCGGTCTGCACACCCACCACGTGCACATGCGGCTTGCTTTCTTTGATCGCGCACGCTACACCGCTGATCAGTCCTCCGCCGCCAATCGGCACCACCACGGCCTCAAGGTCCCCCACTTGCTCCAGCAATTCCAACCCAATGCTTCCCTGCCCATTTATGACCTCGGGATCATCAAACGGATGCAGAAATGTCATGCCCTGTGCTGCACAACTCTCCAGCGCAAACGTGTATGCCTCGTCATAATTTGCGCCATGCAACACGACCTCGGCTCCGAAGGCCTTGGTCGCCGCCGCTTTCACCAGCGGCGTCATCAGCGGCATAACAATCTGTGCGCGGATGCCACGCGCGCATGCGTGATACGCCACCGCCTGGGCATGGTTGCCGGCACTCGCGGCAATCACACCACGCAGTTTCTCATCGTCACTGAGCGAAAGAACCTTGTTGAGTGCTCCGCGCTCTTTGAACGCGCCCGTGCGCTGCACGTTGTCGAGCTTGAGATAAATCTCCTCGCCCGTCATTTCCGACAGCTCAACCGAATGGCGGCAGGGCGAGTTGTAGATGAATCCATTGATGCGCTCGCGCGCCTGCTGCACGCTGGCAAGCGTTACCGCAGCGGTGGTGGAAGTAGAAGCGCTTGTCATGCGCCGCTCCTCCCTGCGCCTTGATACACCAATCGCAACGACATTCCTGACCGGCCTTGTGGCATGGGATTTCTGACTAGTATTTCACACTGGTAAGGAATTGTCGGCGGCGCAGCGAAGAGTCAAGAGCCTCGGTCTTGGCCATTCGTTAGACCTGAATTTCAGTCGAGTTGGACCGAATCGTCTCCGGCTGTTCAACAGGTCAAGTGAAGAATCGCGTTCGTATTGCGCGGATTTTCGTTAAGAAACTCGATAGCCTTTGCGGTTGGCAGCGAGACAAGCTCGACATCGCGGCGCTTGGCCTCGGCTTTGACCTCTCGCATCACCGGTAACGCCCCGTAAGTTCCTGTGCCGATGACCAGACGGCGGCACTTCCAAGGGATTTTCTCTTCCGTCGAGACAGGAGTGTGCCCGAACTTGTCACGAAATTGTTTTGAGAGTTTCTTGATTCGCTTGCGAATGGTTCCCCGGTCGATTACCACATCGTGTTCGTAGGTGGCGCCATCGACGCGCAAGGAGCCAAAGGAGAAATCGGTGAACTTCATGAGCTGCTCCTCACGAAAAATTAGAGCACAAAAACTGGCGCGACAGAATCACCCACCCGGGCCTGTCCCGTCTACTCCTCATACGCCCGCTTCAAGTCGGCAATGATGAGCTTATTCATCTTCATCAGCTCCTGCATCATGCGACCCGATCTCACCGGATCGCCCCTGCTCATCAGCTCGCCTAGTATGGCGGGCACAATCTGCCACGATAAGCCGAATTTGTCTTCCAGCCACCCACATTGCACCGGCCTGCCGCCGTCAGCGGTCAGCTTGTCCCAGTAGTAATCGATCTCTTCCTGAGTCTCGCACTTTACCATCAGCGAAAACGCGGGACTCAACTTGTAATGCGGCCCACCGTTCAGGACCATGAATTCCTCGCCATTGAGATAAAACGTACCGACGAGAAATGTACCTTTTGGCATGGGCGCACCCTCGCCATAGCGCGATATCTGGGCAATCCGCGAGTTCGGAAAGATAGACGTGTAGAAGTTCATCGCCTCTTCGGCGTTATTGTCGAACCAAAGGAATGGAGTGATTTTCTGCATTGCACACTGCTCCTGTTGATTGAATCGATTCGAGGCTCATGACATGGTAATGGTTTCGGCAAAGGATGGCGCCGGGCATAGCTGAGCTCGCGTGGCCTCTTCTGCTCTCGACTACCCCGATTTACGCGTCTCTGCGATCACCAGCGCGGCGCCCACGACACACAGAACCGCTCCCGCTGCCCAAGGCAGTTTCTTGTGGGTGTGAGTAGTAATCGCGATTGTGGTATCGCCTATTTTTGCCTTGTGCGTTTCTCTCTGGGGAAGAGGTATTAGGAGGGCGAGCAGCCCCAGGACCAGTATGACAGCTCCCATCAAAAGCAATGGCCGCATATCTCCTCCACGATTCGTAAGACGGCGGCGCGGCAGATGGCTAGAACTCGCGTCGGGACAGTCGTGCGAGATTGGGGGCGCGAGCCGCTTTGTTGTTTTCACTGTATCCGAGAACGAATGGGGTTTGGCGCCCCTTAACGCGTTCTACGGTCGCTTCTGGGTAGAACTAGAGTGAATACCGGAGCGAAATTTGGAGCAGGGAGTTTCCCTGCCTGGTGCATGCTTGGACTGCGCTATTTGGCGCTGGCCGCCGGGTGCCTACCCTTACCTCCCTGGCTTTGGGCGATAGGGCGGAACCAAATACTATTTGGTGCTGACCGCCTCTACCGCGCTCTCGACCGGTAGCCCTGCCGCGATCCAAGCATCAAACCCACCGGCCACATCTAGCACATTGTGGTACCCAGCACGCCTCAGCACGCTCACGGCAATCAAGCTGCGGTACCCGCTCTTACAGTGCACGGCGACCGGCGTGTCTTTGCTAATGCCGGGCAGGGCCGCCTTGAACCGGTCCAGCGGATGCCAATCTACGTCCTCGATGTGGCCCGCCTGGAACTCGCCCTCACGCCGCACATCGAGCACTTCGATACCCCCCCGCTCCCGACGCGATGCCAACTCCTGCACCGTGATCTGCGACACCGACTCAACCGGCAAGCCCGCCTTGCGCCAGGCTCCCACTCCCCCTTCCAGGAATCCGCCAATATCTTCGATTCCCACACGCGTCAAACGCACGCGCGCCTCGCTGATCTGGTCTGAGCTCGCCGCAATCAGCACCGGCTTGGCCAACAAGCCCAGTACTGCCCCCGCCCACGAGGCAAACTGGCCGGACAGCGGAATGCTTACCGAACTTGGCAGGTGGGCCGCAACGAACTCATTTCCTGGACGCACATCGAGTGCAATCGCGCCCTTGTCGAGCATCACCTTCAACTCGGCCGGCGTAATCCCCTTTAGCGCCGGCAACTCCGACAGAGCCGGCGCTCCCATGCGATTGATGGCCGCGTCTTCCAGGAAGTAGTCCGGCCTCGCCGGAAGGTTGCTCGTCATCTGCCGCACGAATTCATCACGACTCCTAATTTGCAGCGCATAATTCGTCAGCCGCTCGGTTCCGATAGTCGAGAACCGCTCCGCACGCATGTTACGCCCGCACAACGAGCCCGCTCCGTGCGCTGGATACACCAGCACGCTGTCAGGCAATGTCATCAGCTTGTTGTGCAGCGAGTCGTACATCATTCCCGCCAATTGCACGGGCGTGTGCGTAGGCGAAAGGTCCGGACGTCCGACATCCCCGATAAATAAGGTGTCGCCCGTCAGCACCGCCCAGGGCTGCTCACCCTTCTCGTCATCCGTCACCAGCAGGCTGATGCTCTCCGGCGTATGCCCAGGCGTCGCCAGCACGTCGATCTTGAGGTTGCCGACTTGTAGACTAGTGCCGTTGTCCACGTCAACGTGCGGAAATGTCGCCCCCGCCGCACACGACAGGCAAATCTGCGCGCCGGTCCGTGCCGCCAGCTCGCGATGCCCGGAGACAAAATCCGCATGCAGGTGCGTCTCAAAGATGTATCGGATCGCTAGTTCCTGCTTCTGCGCGGCCTCAATGTAGATGTCTACGTCACGCTGCGGATCGATGACGACTGCCTCGCCCTCCGACCCCAGCAAATACGACGCATGCGCCAGACAACCCAGGTAAAACTGCTCGAAGTACATAAGATTATCCCCTGGAATTCGATGACCGCGAGAGGTGACGTGAAGAAGATACCCGCAATTGGGTCAGGAAGTCTACTCGGAACCCGCGCAATGCGCCTCTCTATTCCATTGTCTTTCCAATCAGCCATATGTGTCCGAACGGATCGACAATCGCTCCCTGCAGTATGCGTTTAATCGGCTCCGGGCCAGTCATTGCAAACTGTTCTTCCGTCACCGGACTATGCTCCCTCGCACCGGCCGCCAGAGCGCGCCGCTGCACTGCGATGGGGTCGTCCACGAACAGCTCGATTCTCACCGTGGTGAAACCAACAACCGAAGGCCCGCGCGTTCCATACGCAGGCGCTTCGTGGGCCAGGAAGAACTTCGCGCCACCGATCGACAACCCGGCGACAATCTCACCTTCCCCAAGCTCCCAGAGCAACTCTGCACCAAACGCTTTCCTGTAGAAGTTAATCGCGGCATTTCCATCGCTCACAGCCAGCATGGGAGCGATCTGCGTCTCCATCGTGTCCACCTCAAATCCAGACTGTATCAACTCACGGACGATAGAATTGCCCATGAATCCTTTTTATGTGCGGGCACTGCTGATCCCTGTTCTTGTCGGTACGATATTCGTGACATCGTCCTTCCAACCGAAGTCGGCGGTGACAACTGACGATGATCGTACCGCCCTTCTCAGGACGAGCGTCGATATTCGCGCCGCGTTCGCTCGGGGTGACGTCGAGGCCATTCTGTCGTATCACCATCCTGATGTCGTTAAAGCGCTGGCCTTTAACAAGCTCATCAATGGCCGCCAGGCTCTACGGGCCGACCTGATCGACACGTTGGGACGCTACAAACTGGAATGGCAGGAGAACAACATGGAGAGTCTGCAGATTCTAGGCAACACGGCCATCGAGCAGACGGTCTTCGTCATCAAGGGGACTCCGAAGAACGGTGGCGCACCCTTCTTGGCCAAGGGCCGCGCCCAGATTGTTTACGTGCGCTACGACCAGAGTCCGACCGGCTGGGCCACGATTCGCGAAATCATCCAGCCAGCCCCTTGAGCCGTGCGCCCCTGAGCCATGCGCCCCAGAGCCTGCCCTGAGCCTGTCGAAGGGTTCGCGGCCTTCCGCCTGAAGGAGCCAATTGCTAGTTGCTAACTACAGCTAACTACCAATCACCAGGTACCAGTGACCCGACTGCCAGCTCGCCCCCCACCATGTTATGTTGAAGAATTCAGGCTCACAGCCATGATCCGCTCTTACAAAGGCATCTGGCCCACCATCCCCGACTCCTGCTACGTGGACGACTCCGCTCAGGTGATTGGCGACGTAGTGCTGGGCGAAAATGCCAGCGTCTGGATGAATGCCGTCGTGCGCGGTGACGTGCACTACATTCGCATCGGCGCCAACAGCAATATCCAGGACAACTCTGTCATGCATGGCATGCTGAACCAGTGGCCCGTAGTGGTCGGCGACTGGGTCACCGTCGGCCATAGTGTCACACTGCACGGCTGCATCGTAGAAGACCGCTGTCTCATCGGTATGGGGGTCATCATTCTGAACGGAGCTCGCGTCGGCGCAGGCTCTATCGTTGCCGCTGGCACACTGATTCCAGAAGAAACAGTGATTCCGCCGGCCTCGCTTGTAATGGGCGTTCCCGGTAAAGTACGCAAGCATCTCGGCGACGAGGAACAGCAAACGATCCTGCGGTATGCGAAAAACTATTTGGGATACAAAGACATTTACCTTGCAGAGAGGAAGAGCAGTTAATTGCCCTAGGCAAGGGGAAGCTGCCAATGGCTAATTGCTAGCTGCTATGATCAAGTCCATCCGCGGAACCCGTGACCTTCTCCCGCCCGACACCGATCTCTGGAACCGGGTCGAGGCCAAGGTGCGCGATGTCTTCGCCCGCTACAACTTCCGCGAGATCCGCACGCCTGTCTTCGAAGACACTAGCCTGTTCGCGCGCGGTGTCGGCGAAGACACCGACATCGTCACCAAAGAAATGTTCACCTGGGAGGACAAGGGCCGCGCCGCCAGCGAGAAATCGCAGTCAGTTACACTGCGACCCGAGGCTACCGCGGGTATCGTGCGCGCTTACATCGAGCACGGACTGGATAAGCGCGGCGCACTGCAGAAGCTCTACCTTATGGGCCCGATGTTCCGCCGTGAGCGTCCACAGAAAGGCCGCTATCGCCAGTTCTACCAGATCAATGCCGAGATCATCGGGCCGCCCAGCGCGGGCAGCGAGTCGCCTGCGCGCGACGCCGAAGTCCTGGAGATGGTCGCCACCATGCTCGATGAAATTGGCCTGCGCGCCTGGACACTGCAACTCAACTCCGTCGGCTGCGCTGCCGATCGCGCGCGGTACAACCAGGCGTTGCGCGAAGCGCTCAAGCCTGTCGTTCACCTGATGTGCGCCGACTGCCAACGCCGCGCCGAGACCAATCCGCTCCGCGTACTCGACTGCAAGGTCGCGGAGGACCAGCCCATCATCGAGAAGCTGCCGCGTATCAGCGCTTACCTCGACGACGCCTGCCGCGAAAACTTCGCCCAAGTCCGCGCCATGCTCGACGCGGTGGGGATCCCCTACACCATCAACGAGCGCATGGTGCGGGGCCTCGACTACTACACCCGTACCACGTTCGAGTTCACCCACGGTGATCTCGGCGCCCAGAGCGCCGTCCTCGGCGGTGGACGCTACGACGGCCTCTCCGAATCGCTCGACGGCCCCAAGGCTCCCGGTATCGGATTTGCTATTGGCGAAGACCGGCTCATCCTCGCCTTACACGCCGAAGGGGTGAAAGCCGACGAGTCACTCGACGCCTACATCGCCCCGCTCGGTGCGGGCATGAACCCGCACGCATTGAAGCTCGCTCGCGAACTCCGCCGTGCCGGGGTCCGTTGCGACCTCGGTGACGAAACCTTCCGCCTGAAAAAGTCCTTCGAAGCCGCCGAGAAAGCCGGCGCGCGCTACATCGTCATCGTCGGCGAGAACGAAGCGAAGTCCGGCGAATTCACGGTGAAGAATTTGTCCGCGGGAACGCAAGTGTCCGTCTCCCGCGGCAAGCTTGCCCAGCACTTGCAACCCGCCCAATAAATCGTCATCGTGAGCGAGGACGGCGATAGCAAACACCGCCCGAGTCCAACGACCTGCTGTTCGCGACCAGCGCACATCTAAGCCCATCCGGTAAAATTGTCTTTTCCCTCAACACTCAAGGACCTTCATGCTCGACTTCCTCGGCAATTTGCAGCGCACTCATATGTGTGGCGAGCTCCGCGCGTCCGATGCGGGCCGAAACGTCATCCTCATGGGATGGATCAACCGCCGCCGCGACCTCGGCAACCTTATCTTTCTCGACCTCCGCGACCGCACCGGAATCTCCCAGGTCGTCATCACCGCCGACGCCGGCGCCGAGCTCCACAAGAAGGCCGAATCCTTGCGCTCCGAGTACGTCGTCGCCGTTATCGGACACGTTAAGCTCCGCGACCCAAACACGATCAACCCCAACATCCCCACCGGCGAAATCGAAGTTGTCGCCGACGAGCTCCGCCTGCTCAATGACAGCAAGCCGCTACCCTTCTCGCCCGCCGACAACGAAATCGCCAACGAAGAGGTGCGCCTCAAATATCGCTACCTCGACCTGCGCCGCCCCGAGATGCACGAGAACATTGCGCTGCGTCACCGCGTGACGCTGGCCATCCGCGAATACCTCAACTCGCAGGGTTTCTACGAAATCGAAACCCCCATGATGACGCGCTCCACGCCGGAAGGCGCACGCGACTACCTCGTCCCCAGCCGCGTCCATACCGGTGAGTTCTACGCCCTGCCGCAATCGCCGCAGCAGTTCAAGCAGATTCTCATGATCTCGGGCTTCGACAAATATTTCCAGATCGCGCGCTGCTTCCGCGACGAGGACCTGCGCGCTGACCGCCAGCCCGAGTTCACGCAAATCGACCTCGAGATGACCTTCGCGCGGCCCGACACGATCTTCGCCGTCGTCGAAGGCTTCCTAACCGCCGTCTGGCGCACCATCGGCGTCGACATTCAGACACCCTTCCCCCGCATGACCTATGACGAGGCCGTCCGCCTCTACGGCATCGACAAGCCCGACCTGCGCCTGCCCGCCATGTCCGACGTGGGCTGCGCCTTCACACCCGAGCAGCTCGCCACACTCAGCATCGACGCCGAGCTTCCGACCATCGCGATCGTCATTCCGAAAATAGGCGAGCTTTCGCGCAAAGAGCGCGACGACCTCAAGCTCCTCTTCGGCGACCGCAGGGAAGCCAAGGTTTTTGAGGACATCAAGCGCTTGGAGAAGTCTTTTCCCGACGCCGTTTCAAAGATTCGCGAAATTGCCAAACCGAATGACGGCGACCTACTCGTCCTGGTCGCTGGCAACGCAACCGTGAAGACTGGCGACGGCGCCGAAGGGAAGCAACCAGGCGACAACCGTGAACTCGCGGCGGCTAATCGTAGCGGAGGCGGATCCGCCGGAAGGGTTGGCCCCGGCAGCGTGAGCCCCGCCAATCGCACTAGGCTTTCCAACCGTGAGCGCCAGCTCTTCGAGATCGCCGGACAATTCCGCCTCACCCTCGGCCAGAAGTTCGCCGCCAAGCACGGAGCCTTCGCCCAGCGCGACTTCCGTTTCCTCTGGGTCACTGACTTCCCCATGTTCGAGTGGGACGAAACCGAAGGCCGCTGGAACGCCGCCCATCACCCCTTTACCTCGCCACACGAAGAAGACATGCCCATCCTCGAGAGCGACCCAGGGTCGGCGCGGTCGCTCGCCTACGACGTGGTGCTCAACGGCACGGAGCTGGGCTCGGGGTCCATTCGTATTCACCGGCAAGACATCCAGAGCATCATCTTCAAGGCGCTGGGCATGTCGCCCGCCGAGCAGGAGGCTCGCTTCGGCTATTTCCTCGAGGCGCTGCAATACGGCACGCCGCCGCACGGAGGCATTGCCCTCGGCCTCGACCGCATCGTGATGATCCTCGCCGGGGGCAGCAGCCTGCGCGAAGTCATCCCCTTCCCCAAAACGGCAAAGGCTATCGATCTGATGATGGACGCGCCGACGCCTGTGAGTGAGAAGCAACTGAAGGAACTGGGGATCGCTGTAGTTCCAAAACGAGACCTGTGACCACTTCTTGCATCACTCTACCCACGAAGCGCAAATCGCCGCTTCGCGGGGACCCGGGCGGCTAAGCGGGAGTGATTTATTCAAAATAAGAGCACCGTTGGCGGACGCGAGAGTTGGCATCAGCCCCACATTTGCCAATGGCAGGCAAATGTAAGCCACCACCCCAGGTGCTTCAGCTCATGCCGAAACTCTGGTTGCTGTCCGCTCGGCAACGCTGTGCACCGATGCCGCGGAGGAGAACAACGGTATAAGCCCCTCCCCTAATGTGGGATGAGTCAGAATGGCATCGCGCAGCGCGGTATAGGGCAAGCCTGCAATCATGGCAACTTGCACGGCGGCCATAATCTCGCCCGCGCCGACACCGAAGACCGTGAAGCCGAGGATGCGATCGCCGTCTGCCTCTACAAGCGCCTTCATAAATCCGCGGGTTTCGGACAGCGTCTGAGCACGAAGATTCACCTCCATGGGGATCTTGAACAGCCGGTAGGCGACGCCTTGCGCTGCCGCTTCCAGCTCGCTGAGGCCGATGCGGGCGAGCTCGGGATCAGTAAACAGGCAGTACGGAACCTGTCGCCCCGTCGTGACGCGCTTGCCGCGAGTGATGTTGGCATGCGCCACACGGAAATCGTCAACGCTGATGTGTGTGAACTGTGGGCTTCCTGCAATCTCGCCGATCGCCCAAACGCCGGGCGCCGTTGTCTGCAGTCGCTCGTTGACCTTGATGTATCCTCGGTTCGTAAGCTCGACTCCGGCCAACTCCAGCCCAAGTCGCTCAGTGTTCGGAGTGCGGCCTGTCGCGATGAGCAGGTGACTGCCCGTCAGGACTTTCTCGATTCCACCTTGGTCGATGGCAATGCCCACCGACTTGCCCGATTGTCCCGACACTCGCATGATATCCGCATTCAGAATAATCTCGATGCCTTCCTCCTCAAGCAGGTCGCGAAGAGCCTCGCACACATCGTGATCTTCTCGGGACATCAGCCGCTTATTGCGATCGATAACGGTTACTTTGCTGCCGAAGCGGCGCATCGCCTGGGATAGCTCTACTCCGATGTAGCCGCCACCGATCACAAGTAAATGTTCGGGAACCTGATCGAGTTCGAGTGCCTCGATATGGGTGAGTGGTTGTGCTTCGGCAAGACCAGGAATTGCTTCCAGCGCGGCCCGCGTACCCGTACTGATGATAACGTTCGTGCCGCGCAGTTGACGTGTAGTTCCGTCTGGGAGAGCAGCCTCCACCGTTCTTGGGGCTATGAATCGACCGGTTCCCCCTAAAATCAACACCGCGCCCGTGTTCCTGTAGTTTTCCAGGTACATTCCGTTTATGTCCGCTACCATCTTGCGTTTGCGGTCACGTACACCGGACATGTCAATCGTGAAGCCCTCGTGGGTGATGCCAAATTCCCTGCTTCGGCGAAAGTAGGATGCGACCTTTGCACTATGGATGACGTTCTTGCTTGGCAGGCAGGCGATGTTCGGACACGATCCACCAATGTATTTGCGATCGACAACAGCGACGCGCTTTCCTTCTCCGGCAAATGTCCAGGCGGCAATGGTCGATCCAGTGCCGCCGCCGAGAATCACAAGATCAAACTCTTCCGGCTGGGTCTTCGTAAATACCTTAGCGGATGAACTATTACTCGTGCTTTGCATGCCGATTCTCCTTTTCCTCCTTCTGAGGATGAATGATTTTTCTCGGGGAATAGAACTTCCTGTTGCGCGTGGTGAAAGATGCAGCGAGTGTTGTTGGCGTGGTGGAGTTGGGCACAGTAAGGAGCGGCGCCGCAGCGAACTCGCAGGAAAATCTCAGCGCCGGCCAACATGCCCAATGCCGGAGCAATGATATAGATCCACAGCGGCCTTGCTCGAACCATAGAGGCTCATGCCGGCCGCCCCGTAATCAGCGACAATGGTGGACAGATTTTACGATTGCCCCCTTCCCTCTCTGAGCCATCAGCGGAGCAAGTTTCCGCTACAAGGAAATGTGGCGCCTTCACATTTAATGAAAAGACGCGGTCAAACGGTTCTTGCGCCATCATCTGCAATTCCTCAATGTGAGCTACGTTGATTCGACTCACACGAACCAATCGGGGTTGCAAGAAGCCACTAAACTTCAACAGCGGTCCGTGAGAAGGGGCCGGTAATGCTCCGCTTTGCAAATTACCGGCGAGCCCCGATGATTTTGTGTCTCACTGTGGAGGCTCAAGACGTAGACTTGGCCGATGTCAGCAGCTCACATGGTATGGCCGATTCTGATTGCGATCGGCGTCTTGCTGCTTGCGATCCTGTTGTACTTCAACGTGATCAGCATGAAGGGCCCGCGCCATCCCGTATGCCCCTCGGGTCTACCGTTTTAGCCGGCGCGGCGAAGGCAATTGCATGTCGTTGATAAGCGCGGCCACTGCACAGCTAGCTCAGCCGCATGGCTTCAAGGATCCCTCGTGCCGAGTCCGCCATGTGCATCAAGTCGGTTCCGACCGCTACGATTCTGGCCCCCTTCTTGATCGCGGCTGAAGCTTGTTCGGCTATGGCGGAGAAGATCCCGAACGGCATCTTCGAGGTAGCGCACGCTGCTCGAACCTTCTCGATTGCCTCTAACACTCTCGCATCCGACACCTGGCCCAGAATGCCCATGCTGCCCGAGAGATCGTAGGGGCCGACGAAGACTGCATCGACGCCTGGTACTGCCAGTATCTTGTGCACATTGGCGACGGCGTCTTGGTGCTCGACCTGAACAATTACGGCAATTCGCTCGTTGGCCGACGAAATATAATCGCCGAAGGTCAGGCCATAGCCTTGGGCCCTGCCCAGTCCGACACTCCGCTCGCCCAGCGGAGGATACTTTGATAGCGCAACAATTCTGCGGGCTTCCTCCGCAGAGTTTACGTGCGGCGCGATGATACCGTCGCAGCCTATATCAAGAACGCGCTTGACGTTCTCGGCGGTTCCATCGGCGACCCGAACAACCGTGTAGCACCCTCCGGCGACCGCCTGGATTGCCCTTTGCGCGTCCTGAACCGACAGGCTCCCGTGCTCCAGATCGATGAACAGCCAGTCAAATCCTGCGAGCACCAGCACTTCAGCGACCTCGGGCGAGGCTATCGTGACCAGCGTTCCAACGAGAGGTTTCGATTCTCTGAGCGCATCCTTGAGTGAATTGGGCATGCTGAGACGCTATCATCCTGCCTTCATCAGTGCAGCTCTTTTTATCGATTTGCGTCGCTGGTTTCAGTGCGTTAGGGTTTTCCTGACGGAGCCCATGACGAGTTCCCGCAAGCTGTACCTGTTCAGCCTCATTCTGCTGCTCACGCTGGCTGCCTCGGCGAGCGACTATTACGGGCACCCGTTCTTCGACAACAGCATCACTACCCGACTTTTACTTCTATAGCTCGGCGAGCGCTTCCGCTCCGAGCGCGATCGAAGAGAAGAACCGCAAGTTGCCGGTCGAGAC
>DASRAA010000052.1:0-9958 GCA_035638375.1 Binatia bacterium
CTAATCAAGTTTAGGAGGCGGGCAACAATGGGAAAGATTATTGGAATTGACTTGGGCACCACGAACTCCGTGGTCGCAGTAATGGAAGGCGGCGAGCCTAAAGTCATCCCGAACGAAGAAGGCGGGCGGACGACGCCGTCAGTAGTTGGATTCACCAAGAACGGCGAGCGGCTGGTTGGACAGGTCGCCAAGCGCCAGGCCATCACCAATCCGGAAAACACCATTTATTCGATTAAGCGCTTCATGGGGCGTCGTTACGACGAGGTCTCGGAAGAGATGAAGATGGTGCCGTACAAGGTGGTGCGGGCGGGCGATCACGTGGCTGTGCTGGCGCAGGGCAAGGAGTACACTCCGCCGGAGATTTCCGCGCTGATTCTTGGCAAGCTGAAGAAAGCTGCGGAAGACTATCTTGGCGAGAAGGTCACAGACGCCGTGATCACGGTCCCGGCGTACTTTAACGACGCGCAACGGCAGGCGACCAAAGATGCCGGTCAGATTGCCGGGCTCGAGGTAAAGCGCATCATCAACGAGCCGACGGCCGCCGCGCTGGCATACGGACTGGATAAGAAGAAGGACGAAACCATTGCCGTGTACGACTTCGGCGGCGGCACCTTCGACATCTCGATTCTCGAGGTAGGCGAGGGCGTCATTGAGGTGAAGTCAACCAACGGCGATACGCACCTGGGCGGCGACAACATCGACCAGCGGATTGTGGACTGGTTGATTGCCGAGTTCCAGAAGGACGAAGGCCTCGACCTGCGAGCGAAGGGCAACGAGATGGCGCTGCAGCGTCTGCGTGACGCAGCCGAACGCGCCAAGATCGAGCTCTCGACCACGATGCAAACCGAGATCAATCTGCCGTTCATAACGGCGGATGCGAGCGGGCCGAAACACCTGGTGAAGACGCTGACGCGCGCCAAGCTGGAAGAGATGGTGCGCGACATCATCGAGCGGTCGATCAAGCCGTGCGAGCAGGCGATGAAGGACGCGAATGTTACGCCAGCGCAGATCAACGAAGTAGTACTGGTCGGCGGACAGACGCGCATGCCGGCGATTCAGTCGCTGGTGCAGAAGCTGTTCGGCAAGGAGCCCCACAAAGGCGTCAACCCGGATGAGGTTGTGGCTGTGGGCGCAGCGATTCAGGGTGGCGTGCTGGGCGGCGAGGTGAAGGATCTGCTGCTGCTGGACGTGACTCCGCTGACGCTGTCGATTGAGACGCTGGGCGGCGTGGCGACGCAGATGATTCCACGCAACACGACGATTCCGACGAAGAAGACGGAAATCTTCTCGACGGCAGCGGACAACCAGGATTCCGTGGAAGTGCACGTGTTGCAGGGCGAGCGCCCGATGGCGCGCGATAACCGCACGTTAGGCAAGTTCCATCTGACGGGCATTCCGATGGCGCCGCGCGGCGTGCCGAAGATCGAAGTGACGTTCGATATCGACGCCAACGGCATCCTCAACGTGACCGCGAAAGACACGGCCACGGGCAAGGACCAGAAGATCACGATTACGTCTTCTTCTGGCCTGAGCAAAGAAGAAGTTGACCGCATGGCCAAGGAAGCCGAGGCGCACTCGGCCGAAGACAAGGCGCGGCGGCAGGAGATCGAGTCGCGAAACCTGCTCGACGGCATGGTGTACCAGGTAGAAAAGATGCTGCGCGAGCATGGCGACAAGATTTCGGGCCAAGAGCGCGCCGACGTCGAGAACGCTGTGGCCGACGCGAAGAAGGCGTTGGAAGGGTCCGACGCGAAAGCAATGGATTCGGCGCGCGAGCGGTTACAGCAGGCGTCGCACAAGCTGGCTGAGGCGATGTACAAAGCTCAGGCGGGCGCGGCGGCAGGCGGTCCGGCTCCGGGTGGAGACGGGCAAACCGAGCAGAAGAAGAAAGATGAAGGTGTCATCGACGCCGAGTACGTGGACGTGGAGGACAAAAAATAAGCAACTAGCAACTAGCTAAGGACTAGTTGCCTGGGATTGGGGGCGCGGAATGCGCCCCTTGTCCAATAGAGCAAGTTTGGCGGTCAGATTCGGGAAGTTTGGGTTAGAAGATGAGGTCAGAAGTGCATTTCGAGTTGAATGGAAAATCGTATGTATTGAATTGGAATCCGCAGGATGAGCGGTGGTACCTGGTGACGGCGGGACTTGGCGGAATGGCGAAGGCAATCCCCGTGTTGGAAGATGAAGAAGGATTTGTGCCGAACTTCGTTGCGCCTGCGGAGGCGGCGATGATCAATTGAGAGAGTGCCGTCGGCTAAAGCCGACTCGAGTCAGTAGCGGTTTGTTGACCGCGGGCTCACGCCCATTGCAATGAGAGTGGTCCCTCCTTGCTGGAGGGACTCGCTACGTAGAGAAACGAATGGCCACGACGGACAAAAAAGACTATTACGGAACGCTGGGCGTGAAGAAGAACGCCACAACGGAAGAGATCCGCAAGGCGTTCCGCAAGCTGGCGCGCAAGCACCACCCCGACGTGAACCCGGGCGACAAGTCCGCGGAGGAGAAGTTTAAAGCAATCTCTGAAGCCAACGATGTGCTGAGCGATCCCAAGAAGCGCAAGATGTATGACCAGCTTGGGTTCTACTCGGACAACATCGATCCTGCGGCGGCCGAGGCGTATGCGCGCGGCGGCGGGTTTGGCGCGGGTGGCTTCGGCGCCAACAATGGTCAGACGGCAGGGACCGGCAGCGCACAGTGGCAGGAAGTGCCATTCGATTTTGGGGGGTTTGACTTCAGCGACTCCGCCGAAGGAGCGCGGCGCGGCGGGGGAGGCTTCCGCGACATTTTTTCCAACATCTTCAGCGGTGCGGGAAGGCGCCAAGCGGTCCGCGAGCAGGAACCTGGAAACGATCTGGAATACCAGGTAAACGTCGATTTCTGGCAGGCGATTCGCGGGGCCGAGTTGCAACTGAGCGTGCCACACTTTGAGAGTTGCGCGAACTGCCACGGGCACGGCTATCTGGAGAGCCCGGGCGAGTGTCCGGAGTGCAAGGGAAAAGGTACGATCACGCAGAAGAGCGGCAACATGAAGTTCAACATGCCGTGTCCGCACTGCGGAGGGTCGGGCAAAAATCGCACAGTCTGTCCTGGGTGTCATGGCGAAGGGCGGGTAGAGCGCAGCCAGAACATTCGCGTGCGCATCAAGCCGGGGACACGCGATGGACAGCGCATTCGGCTCGCGGGACGCGGCAATGCGGGTACGATGGGTGCCCCGGCAGGCGACCTGTACATCATTGTGCGCGCGGGCTCGCATCCTGTATTCACCCGGGACGCTGATGACATCTATGTAACCGTTCCGGTCACGGTAAGTGAGGCGGCTTTGGGCAGCAAAGTTGAGGTGCCGACTATCGATGGCCGTGCGCAACTGAAGATTCCACCTGGAACGCAGAGCGGGCAGAAGTTGCGCCTGCGCGAGAAGGGTGTGCCCTCTGCTGTGAAAGAAGGCGTGCGCGGCGACGAGATTGTCGAAGTTAAGCTGGTGGTGCCGCAGTTGCGGGATGAAAAATCGAAAGAAATCATGCGCGAGTTCGCAAAGCTGAATCCGGAGGACCCACGGCAGGAGTTGTGGACGAAAGTGAGCCCCTAGCAACTAGTGACGAAGCAACTAGCTTGGGTGACTGGTTACCGTTAACTGGCAATGAGTAAAGTGATAGGTAATTTACCACGATGTCATTGAAGCGACGGGCGATGGTGTTGGAAACAAAAACCGCGGTCGGTGATTTCGTGCTCGAGACAGCTCGGCTGCGGTTGAGGCGGTTTCGGCGGGGGGATGTCGATGCAGTATTTGCGATCATTGGTGACGAGGTCGCGATGCGTTACTACCCGAAGAAGTTCGAATTCCGCGACGCAGCCGAGTGGATTGAACGCAATTTGCGCCGGTATGAAGAGCATGGGAACGGGCTGTATGCGGTAACTCTTCGAGGCTGTGAAGAGGTCATCGGCGATTGCGGATTGATAGCACAAGTGGTGGAAGGCGAGGCGCAGGTAGAAGTTGGGTATCACTTCCGCCGTGATCAGTGGGGAAACGGTTATGCGACCGAGGCGGCAAAGGCGTGCACGGCACTGGCGTTTCGGGAGTTTAGAGAGAGCAAGGTAATCTCGCTGATCCGGCCCGAGAATGTGCGGTCGCGTCGAGTTGCTGAGCGGAACGGAATGAAAGTGCAGCGCCTGGTAATGCACGCCAAGTTGCCGCACCTGGTGTATGCGATAACGCGCGAAGAGTTCGCGAATGCGGCTTGAGTTCATGAATGAGGCGTCACATCGCGGTCGAGCGGGAAGTTACGCAACGGACCGGGCACGAGACGCCGGCTCCTATTGCACCGCCAAAGCCAGACCGCGCTGGTTAGCGCGTTGGCGAGGATGGGATTTGAAATGACCACGAGATTTGAAATGATCTGCGGCAAAAGGCGGGTCCCTCGACTCGGACCACTTCTGTTTGCGCGGTTCTGGCTCGGGATGACAATCTTAGTAGGATCAATGATGCGTGGAGCCCATGGGGAAACGTAAAAAGCAAGGCGCGTACATGATCAGCGCAGTGGCGGAGATGTATGGCATTCATCCGCAAACCTTGCGGCTTTACGAGCGCGAGGGCCTACTGAAACCGTCGCGCACAGAGGGTAACACACGTCTCTACACCGATGAAGACCTTGAGCGGCTGGAGATTATCCTGTCGCTCGCGCGCGACCTGGGTGTCAACATCTCCGGCATCGCTATCATCCTGCAATTGCGCGAGCGTATGGAAGAGATGCAGCGGCAGATGACGGAATTTGTTAGCTATGTACGCACCGAGGTGATGACGCGGGCCCAGGCCGCTGATGCCTCCCGGGGGGCCATTGTGCCAGTAAGCAGGAGCGTACTGATTCGGCCGGAGAAGAAGAAGTGACCCTGCATGGCTGAGCGTCTGAGCCCAGCCAGCGAGCCCGAAGGCGAGTCGAAGGATTAGCCGTCAGCGATCAGCCTCAGCTGTCAGCGAAACAAGGCTCATGCATTTCCCATCTGTTCCGACATTCCCTCAGCTTCATCACTGCTTGGTCTCTTCTTTTTCGCACCGCTCCTTTGTCACTAAACAGTGCCGATCTCGCCGGCCTGTTCCCTTCTACGATCAAATGTGTGACAATCGGCGAACGAATTCACTAACAATTTCCAATCTGGAAAGGCAGGAGCGGATGACTGAGCCAGCAGTCGCGAAGCGGTTTTTCCTTTCGGTTGATCTCACCGGCAAAACGCCCGTGGTGCACTGCAGAGGCAAGCTGGTGGCCGGAGACACCGAGCGCTTCTACAACGACCTCAAGGAACTGATGTCGATGTACAAGGAGATCGTCGTCGATTTTCAGGAAGTCCCCCACTTGGATAGCTCGGGACTTGGGACACTGGCGCGATTGTATGTTCATGCCAAGTCTGTGGGTTCTGTCATTGAGATCGTGAATATTGGCAAATCGGTGCGAAGCCTGCTCGGCATCACGCATATGTTAGCGGTTTTTCAGAGGGTGGGAGAGAACGGGATAAGAATGGGATGAAAAAGCAGTTCGAGCGCGACGGCGGCGGCTCGCCGGGGACCCTGAAGGGTGGGGCGCCCGTCTGGCGGCCAATCGCCTGTGGAACTTGAAACTCGAAACTTGAAACCTGAAACTGTCTAGCGGCTGGTTGCGAACCACCACTTACTTCGCTCGTTGCCACACCAGGACGCGCTGTTTAATCGATGGATCAGAGATTCCCTTCGTAAGTGTGATGATGAACCGATCGCCTTCCAGCTTGAAAGGCCGCGGCTGGGTTGAGCCGACATAGGCCTGAGTCCAGGCGACCTCGGGATAATGGGTAACTGTTGAGCTCGCACTGTCGAGCTTGTAGGTACCGCAATATGCGAGGAACGTGTCATAGTATGCGGCCTTCTCTGCCTCGGTGGGTTTCGCCGGATCTGTCCAGGGCGCGCGGTCGCCGTTCACGATGGTGGCGCACATGTAGCCGTCAGGCCCGTACATGATGAAGCCGTGGGGATGCGGCCCGAATGGTTTGGAGGGTTGTAGGGTGGCGTCCTGCATGGTGTCTTCGACGGAGACAAGCTTCCAGGTCCCGACCAGTTGCGAGACAGTTGGAGCTGTTTGCGCGAGCAGAGATGAGGATGTCAGCAGAAGAAGGAACAGGATCTTCATGGACTCTCCTTGTTGGTGAGGCAGCGTAATTGTATAGGGCAGCTATCGGAGGGCAATCTCTTATTGAGCGAGAGGGAGAGCATGGCAAAGAAGCTGTTCATGGTGGTCGAGCGTTTCAAGGGCGGTGACGCGGTGCCGGTCTATCGCCGCTTTCGCGAGCAAGGAAGAATGGCGCCTGAGGGCCTGACGTACGTTTCAAGCTGGGTGAATGATGACTTCACGATTTGCTTCCAGGTCATGGAGAGCACTGATCCGCGATTGCTCGAGAAGTGGATGTCGCGTTGGAGCGACCTGGTCGAGTTCGAAGTGCATCCAGTCATGACATCGAAAGAGGCACTGGAGAGGATTGCGCCCAAACTCTAATACTGGGCGGGAATGCAATGGGCGCATCCCTAAGGATGCGCCCTGTTGGTTAAGCGGGAACATCTTTGATGTGGGTTGCGATCCACCATTCGTTGCCAAAAGCGTCTTGCACGGCGCCGCTGCGGTCGCCGTAGGGGTGGTCGGTCGGTTCCATCACCGACTTGGCACCTGCGGCCAAGGCCCGATGATAGACGGCATCGCAATTGGGCACGTAGAGATAAAACATCGACTGCATCGGCTGGTACTGCTCGTGGGCTTCACCCATCTCCAAATGCGAGCTGCCGACCTTCATGGTGACATGCTGAATGACGCCTTGGGATGTGGCGTGGCGGCCCAGCTCTTCGGCGTCAAAGGCGCGCTTCAAGAAACTGATTACCGGCTCCGCCCGCAGCGGGTGCAGGGTAGGCTGAATGTCGGGGGCACCCTCCCACTTGTAGTTGTCGCCCCGATAGGTAGCGATGTACCAGAGATTGCCAGCAGTATCGCGGACACCGCCGGAGCGCTCGCCGTACGGGTGATCGGTTGGCCCGTAGAGAGACACAGCACCGGCATCGAGCGCGCGCTTGTACGTCGCGTCGCAGTCCGAGACGTAGTAATGGAAGCCGAACTGCTTCGGAGTGCCGTTCCACTTCAGGCCAGGGCCGCCGCCCCCCAACATGAGCATTGAGTCGCCGACGCGCACTTCGGCGTGCATGCCGCCTGCGGAGCCGACGCTGCGGAACACCAGGTCGCCGCCAAAGGCCTTCTGCACGAACTCGAGCAATGCGACCGCGTTCTCAGCCACCAGATACGGCGTAAGAGTGCGATAACCTTTGGGAATCGGGCTGACCCCGGTGGGCTTGGGCTCCTCAGGCTGTCCGGCGGGCATGCGGCGGTGCATCTCCTCGACGGAGATCTCCTCGGTAACAGTCGAGATACCCCACGTGTAACCGAAGGGGTCGACCACAGTACCTTCCCGACGGCCATAGAACTGGTCTCTCACCGGGTTGGTAAGCTTGGCACCCGCAGAAATCGCGCGTTCGACGAAGGCATCGACATCGGGCACCATGATGTGGAGGGAGATCGGCGATTTGCCCAGTGTCTCGACGCTGAAGCGATCGCCTTCCGGCCACTCGCCGGTCACATAGATTGTCGTCTCGCCGATAGCCAACTCTGCGTGCGGGACCTCGTCGCCGATGGCGAAACGCATGACTTCTCTGGCGCCGAAGGCGACTTTGTAAAACTCGATCGCTTTCGCCGGATGCTTGAATGCGATTCTCGGGGCACTGAAGGTACGTACCGCCGCTATAGTTTCTGTGGTTGTTGCCATTGCTGTACTCCTCTGTAAATCGGATTTGAGCCGTTCCTTGAATTCTCTGCGCGGAAGATCGCGTAGTTCGCTGGCAATGCGGACCAGCGGCACGATTTCGGGGGCCAGATCCGTGACCTGCACGTCGCGTTGCCTGAGCAACTGCGTGATAGCTGCGTCGAGTTGATCGAACAGAGAGCGCTCAGGCATTTGCACCCTCCATGGTTGCGCGAAGTTTTTCCAGCGCGCGGAATTGTAACTGTTTGATAGCGCCTTCGCTGCGACCCATTTCTTCTGCAATCTCGCGAATACTTTTCTGCTCCGCAAAACGCAGGACGATGACGTGGCGCTGGTCGGCGGGCAAGCTGTCCACCATTTCGAAAAGCGCGGCACGTTGTTCCAGGTCCGCCATGCTGGGATCGCTCAACTCCTCGCTCGGAGGATCAGGTGTTTCGCGCGCCTGCAGCCGCCATCGGTCGGCGATGGCGTTGGCCGCGATTCGCACCAGCCACGCCGCAAACGGTGCCCCTCGCCATTCGAAGCGGTGCAGATTCGCCAGCGCCTGATGAAAGACCTCCGAGGTAAGGTCTTCGGCTTCTTCACGATTTGCGGAGCGGCGTGCGACGTAGGCATATACCACATGAAAGTTGCGCGTGTACAGTTCAGCGAACTGCGCAGAATCGCGCTGGGCGGCCTCGATCAGACACCGCTCGTCCGCTGGCTTGCTTAGCCCCTTCACCCGGCTCTCCGCATAACGCGCTCATTAAGATAAACCGGCGAAAAGGGGAAAAGGTTACGGAAAGAAAAATGCGAGGAGCGGACGCGGTTCGTGATTCATAACGAATGAATTTTCACCACGGAGACATGGAGGACACAAAAAAAAGAGATCTTTACCACAGAGAAGGATCAGGCGCATTCCGCCTCGGCTTCTTTGATGAATTTGCGCATTTCCTCTACCAGCGGTCCGAAAGGTGAACTGCGGTCAGATCCGAGCTCACGTAGGCGTGTTTCTATGTCGGCGAGCGCTCTTCGAGCATCCACGAGGGCACGCTGGGCATAAATCTGGTTGCCTTCGCGGAACTCATCCCTGGCGTCATCCACGAGACCAAAGGCCATGTCCACGTCAGCCTCTATGAGATCCAAGCGGACCCGCTCGGAAGAGCGATGATTCTGTGCGTCGGCCATGATCCCCACAACGTCGCGCTGCGCTTGGTACTTTATCGCATGTAGCCGTGTAGTGCAGGCAAGACCGTAGGCCAGTGGACGTTGTTCCGTCTTGGGGGTTGGTGGGATTCTTGCTCCCACCCTGTCGTCAACCGACGGCGAGAGGATCGGCACCCACATTCTTACGCGCGGTTGGTCCTGACCGAAGGCGCTATCGCAGACTTGGATCCAACCGCCAACCCACTACAACAAGAGTGGGTAGTGTCTCAGGTTGAGACACTACCCGGGTTACTCCCTAATGGACAGCTCTGTTGTCCGCCGAAGCGAGGTCGTAGCGGTCATTGTTCATTACCTTGTTCCATGCCGCCGCGAAGTCCTTCACAAACGCCTCTTTCGAGTCGTCCGAGGCATAGACTTCCGCGATTGCTCGAAGCTGAGAGTGCGAACCGAAGATAAGATCAACGCGGGTGCCGGTCCACTTGAGTTCACCCGTCTTGCGATCGCGCCCCTCATACACGCCTTCGGATACAGAAGACGGCTGCCACTTCGTATTCATGTCGAGCAGGTTGACGAAGAAGTCGTTCGTGAGCGTCTCGGGTCGCTTGGTGAAGACGCCGTGCTTCGACTGTCCGAAGTTAGTATTCAGGACCCGCAGGCCGCCGATGAGAACCGTCATCTCCGGAGCCGTGAGCTTCAGCAACTGCGCCTTGTCCACCACCAGCTCCTCCGCAGGTATTCCGTTTGCCTTCTGCAGATAGTTGCGGAACCCGTCTGCCTTCGGCTCCAGTACGGCGAACGAGTGCACATCGGTCTGCTCCTGCGAAGCATCCGTGCGCCCAGGCGAGAAGGGGACCTTAACGTCGGGCCCGGCCCTCTTCGCAGCTTCCTCGACGGCCGCACAGCCACCCAGAACGATCAGGTCAGCCAGCGACACCTTCTTCCTTTTCTTCCCGTCGGACTGCGAGCTGTTGAACTCCCTCTGGATCGCCTCCAG
>DASRAA010000053.1:0-30924 GCA_035638375.1 Binatia bacterium
CAACTGCTGGCCGAATGACAGGTGAATGCCCGCTACCTGAGCAACAAAAATCGCTGCTACGGAAAGGTACAGGCAGCCTCCGTCCATGTTGAAGCTGTATCCCGTGGGAATAACGAACGCGACAATCTGGCGCGGGACGCCGAACGCTTCCATCTCTTCCATGGCGCGGGGCAGCGCAGCTTCGGAACTGGTCGTGGCGAACGCGATGGTCACCGGCTCGGCAACGGCGCGGCTGAACCCCCGCACGGGGACACCGAACAGGCGCGCAATGGGGAGAAGAACTCCAACAACAAAAACGACAATAGTGGCGTAGTAGGTGAGGAGCAGCTTGAGCAGGCTGCCGAAGACCGCGAACCCAGTGCTTGCCACCGTATAAGCCACAGCGGCGCCCACGCCAATGGGAGCAAACAGCATGACCATGTTGGTGAACTTGAACATCGTCTCGGCCAGGCTCTCGCAGAATGCCAGCATCGGACGCCGCTTGGTCTCAGTAATCATCGCCAGCGCGATGGCGAAGATCAGGCTGAAGACAACGACCTGGAGCACTGCGTTGTCTGCTACCGATTTGGCTATGTTTTCCGGGAAGATATGCAAGATCAATTCTTCCGCGCTCAGCTTGGCAACGGGTACGCTCTCGGCTTGCGGCGCGGCGGACAAGTGCACTCCGACACCCGCTTTGGTGAGATTGATGGCGCCTAGGCCGAGGAAGATGGCAACCGTTGTGACGATCTCGAAGTAGATGATGGAGCGGAGGCCGAGCCGTCCGACTTGCCGCAGGTTGGAATGACTGGCGATGCCGACCACCAGCGTGGCAAAGAGCAGCGGCGCAATGATGGCCTTGATCAGGCGCAGGAAAATCATCGCCAGCATGTGCAGATGCGCGGCGACAGACGGCAAGTCGTGACCGACCTCCGCACCCACGAGCATGGCGACGAAGATCCAGGCGGTGAGAGAGCGCCGAAAACTCGCGTACGCAACCAGCGTAAACAGGATCAACCATCGCATCAGCAGAAGCAGCGTCGCCGGACCGTGTTGCAACCAGATCAAGCCGGTGGCTGCGGTAGCTATCGCAGCGATGACCAAAAAAACGTGCTCGCGATGTCCGCCCGCTGCCATGGCTTAACGAAGAATGTCCTCGAATTGCACGCCGCGATCCGTCCGCTCATCCCGATACTTCACAATCACCGGGGTGTAGAGCGAGAGCCCCCACTCGCCCCCTTTGCCTTTCGTAATAGCGCGTGAGCCGGGCACAACAACTGCTCCAGCAGGCACGCGCAGCGGCTCGGTTTCGCTGGAACGGTGAATCATGCCCGTAGGCAGATCGAAAAGCGGTGTAGAGCGCGTGAGAATCACGCCTGCTCCGAGCACGGCGCGCGTACCCACCTGCGTGCCTTCGTAAACACCGCAATTTCCGCCTACCAGCACGTCGTCTTCGACGATCACGGGCGAGGCGTTAATAGGCTCAAGTACTCCACCGATCTGCGCGGCGGCGCTGAGGTGGACGCGCTTGCCAATTTGCGCGCAAGAGCCGACGAGAGCGTGCGAATCCACCATCACGCCCTCATCTACGTACGCCCCGACATTGATATACATCGGAGGCATGCAGACGACAGAGGGTGCGACATAGGCTCCGACGCGGACGGAGGAGCCTCCGGGAACGATACGAATTCTCTCGGCGGAGGAAAAGTGTCTGACCGGGTAGGTATCTTTGTCTACGAAACTGAGCGTGTCCGGCGAGCCACTCTCAACCAGCGCGCCGATGCGGAAGCCGAGCAGGATCCCCCTCTTCACCCAGGCATTGGTCTGCCAAACGCCGTCGATCTCTTCGGCGGCGCGGATCTCGCCCGCGGTCAGCGCATCGCGAAACTGTTCGAAGACAGCACGTGCTGAGGGATCAGAGGAAGCAGCCGGCCCAGCAGCGTAGTGCCGCTCGATATCGTTCTGAAGATGGTGCATCTTGCGGGCAGTATAAATGGTGTAGGCAGAATTGATGCCCGTCAAAACATTCACTAGGGAGACACAGCATCACGGAGTTTCTTTAAGTTCTTTTTCTCCGTGCCCTCAGTGCCTCCGTGGTGAAGCCGCTGCGGATGTTATTAATGCCGCAAGCAATGGCCAAGGAGACCCTACTGCACCGTGACCGAATGCGGCTGTAGCAACCCAACCTCGGTCACGACCTTTTCCAATTTGGCGCGGTTTTCAGGACGCATGGGGCACATCGGCAGTCGATACACCTCTTCCATTCGGCCCATCATCGAGAGCACTGCCTTCACCGGAATTGGGTTCGACTCGATGAAGTTGGCTTGCATCAGCGGGAGATATTTGCGGAAGATCATGCGTGCCAAGTCCCACTTGCCGGTGAGGGCGGCTTGCGTCATGCGCGTCATCTCCGCCGGAATCGCATTTGAGGCGACTGAAACAATGCCCACTCCACCGAGTCCAATGACTGCAAGCGTGATCGCATCGTCGCCCGAGAACACCAGGAAATCGTCCGGCACTGTTCCGCATACTTCTGCGATCTGCCCGATATTTCCACTGGCTTCTTTAACGGCGACGATGTTGGGAACCTCCGCCAGCCGCCGCAACGTTGGCGTCTCGATGTTCGTGCCCGTGCGACCGGCAATGTTGTACAACATGACCGGTTTGTGCGAGGCCTCGGCGACTTCGCGGAAATGCCGGTAAATCCCTTCTTGGGTCGGCTTGTTGTAGTAAGGCGTTGCCGACAAGACATAGTCCACCCCGGTGCGTGACGAAGCTTCGCGAGTTTTCGCTACCGCATCCTGCGTGTTGTTCGACGTCGCGCCTGCCATAATCGGCAGGCGGCCCGCGGCGGTCTCAGTGGTGATGTCGATGATACGCAGCCACTCGTCATGAGTCAGCGTTGGTGTTTCGCCCGTAGTGCCGCAGGGCAGCAGGAAATCGACGCCGGAATCGATTTGCCAGCGCACTAGGTTGCGCAGCGCCGGTTCATCAATGCTGCCGTCTTGCCGAAAGGGGGTGACCAGTGCAGTGCCGCATCCACGCAGTGTCATGTTACGTAGCTTCCTACCTCGAAAGCCGTTTTTGGTAGAGCTGGCCTCTAGGCCAGCGTCTAAGCCCTTATTTATGTCCTCCCCGAGCGGTTTTAGCCCGCCAGGGTCATACATACTTCTCAGGCTACTCGCACCTTCGCGGCCCTAATTAGCTCTCGACCAAAATTGTATGGCGTAGCGCCTGTGCAAAATCACAGCTCGTTGAAAATATCTTTGAAGTCGTAGAAGCCGGTCTTGCCTACGATCCACTCGGCGGCCAATACCGCGCCTTCGGCGAAGGCCCGGCGCGATTTCACCTCGTGCAGGAGGGAGATGCGATCCCCGCCAGACATCAAATCCAGAGTATGTACCCCCATCACGTCACCCTCGCGCTCCGACGAAATCCCCAAAGAAAGGCCGCTGGCGTGTTGCACCACCCGCTGTAACGCCATCGCTGTTCCAGACGGCGCATCTTTCTTGTGAAGGTGATGCCGCTCAGTAATGTGCCCGCTGTATCCGTGCTGCAGGGCTGGGACTGCTGCCCTTACAATATTAAAGAAGAGGTTCACGCCGTAGGAGAAGTTCGCGCCGAAAACCAGCGCGCTGCCGGCCTGCTCGACCTCCTGCTTGACGCGAGCGAGTTCGTCGTACCACCCAGTCGTGCCAACGGCCATCGGGGTGCGAGCAGCGACGCATTTGGCAATGTTGGCCAGAACGGCGTCAGGGGTGGTGAAATCTACCACCGCGTCAACATCCGCCAAGCTTGCCGGAGTGAGCCACGCGCTGTTCGGATTCTCCACCTCGGTCAGCACCGTCGTCCTGTGCCCCCGTTCTCGCGCCACTTCTGCCACCAGCGAGCCGGTCTTGCCGGCCCCTAGCAGAACGAGGTGAAGCGATTGCAACATCAGTCGAATACCTCAGGATCGAGATCGTTGAAGAAGCGAGCGTGCAATCTCTTGATGGCCGCCGGAACGTCACTTTCTTCAATCACGAACGACATGTTGATCTCCGACGCGCCCTGGGAAATCATGCGCACATTAATCTCTTTCATGGCATCGAACACTTGCGCGGCAACCCCGGGTCTCTCGCGTATGCTCTCGCCCACCAGGCAGATGATCGCCTGACGTCCGGAGAACTTCACATAAGCCAGCTTCTCCAGGTCGGCGGTAATCGCAGGAATCGCCTCATTCGAATCCACTGTCACCGAGATGCTGACCTCGGAGGTGGACACAATGTCGATGGCGCATTTGTGGCGGTCAAAAATCTCGAAAACTTTGGCCAGGAAGCCGTGCGTCATCAACATGCGTGCGGCCACGATTTCGATGATCGTGATGCGCTGCTTGGCCGCGATCGCCTTAAATAGAGCCTTCGATTTCGGTGTTCGCGCAACAATTCGCGTGCCTTCATTCGTAGGATTGCGCGAGTTCAGCACCAGCACCGGAATGTTCTTCTCCACCGCAGGCAGCACCGTTGCCGGATGCAATACTTTCGCTCCGAAGTACGCAAGCTCCGCGGCCTCATCGAAACTGATGATCTTGATGCGATGTGCGTCCGGACAAATGCGCGGATCAGTCGTCTTCATCCCGTCCACGTCGGTCCAGATCTCGATCCGCTCGGCGTCGAGGCCCGCGCCCGCCAGCGCAGCAGAGAAGTCGGAGCCGCCCCGCCCAATAGTCGTTGTGATGCCATCGCACGTTGAGCCGATGAAGCCGCCCATGATTGGTACTCTGCCTTCGGCGATTAGCGGCTTGGCATGTATCTCCAGTTTGCTCTCGATTTCCTCGACTTGGGGAATCGCCTTGCCATGCTGCGCATCGGTGATGATGACCTTGCGAGCATCCAGCAGCACCGCCGGAATATCACGCGCAGTGAAGGCTGCCGTAATCACGATACTCGACAGCCGTTCGCCGAACGATACCACGTAGTCGGAAGTGCGTGGCGTCAACTCGCCGACAGCAGCGATACCGCGCAACAGGTGCTCCAGAGATTCGAATTCGGCTTGCAGCTTACTGTGCACTTCCGTGAACAGCCCGGTATGCAGCAATTCGCCTGCGGTGGTGAAGTGCCGTTCGCGGACCTGGTGACACAGCTCGACAGCCTTGTCGCCATCACCCTTGCCCGCCGCCACAGCCATAGCGAGCAGGCCATCGGTCACCTTCGACATCGCGCTGACCACGACCAGCGGACGCTTACTGAGACGGGCTTTGACGATTCCGGCGATGCGATCAATAGCAGTGGCGTCCTCTACCGAGGTGCCGCCGAATTTCATCACGATCACGGCGATACCCCGGCATCATTCGTGGGCATCGCCGCCTTGAAAGGCCGTGGCTTTTCAGCTTGCGGAAAAATTCTCGTCTGCGGCCGTTTTGTATCAGGGCACGACTTCACAAGCCTGCCCCGAGCGAAGCCCAAGGGTGCCGCAACACGCGGACAAAACATTGGGGCCTTAGCCCCTGAGCTAATCGCGACATGGGATGCTGAGCTCTCGTCAGCGTTCACGAAAGGTAGCCCTGAACTTTCAGGAGCTCGGCATTCAGCAGCGCGGCTCCGGCTGCCCCGCGTATGGTGTTGTGCGACAGCACTGTGAACTTGTAGTCGAGCACGCCACATGGACGCAAGCGGCCCACACTCACCGTCATGCCCTTGCCGCGGTCGAGGTCGAAACGCGGCTGCGGCCGGTCAGGCGCGGCATCGTACACCAGAGGCTTCTCCGGCGCCAGCGGACACCCCAGTTCGTGTGGCCTGGAGCGGAAACCCTCGAAAGCAGCGATGATTCCCTCGGCTGAAACTCTCTTCTTCAGCTTTACAGAAACCGACTCAGTATGCCCGTCTTCGACTGCGACTCGATTGCAGTGCGCAGTCATGGGGAAGTCGGCCGCCTGCACCGCGTGGCTGTTCAACTTACCGAGGAGCTTCTTCGTCTCCTCTTCCATCTTCTCTTCTTCCTTGGCGATGTAGGGAATCACATTGCCAAGAATGTCCAACGAAGCCACGCCCGGATATCCCGCACCACTCACCGCTTGCATCGTAGTTACGAACAATGACTCTACGCCGAACTTGTCTTGTAACGGGGCTAATGCAACGACCAGTCCAATCGCTGAGCAGTTTGGGTTGGTGACGATGTACCCACCCGATTTCTTGCGCCAGCATTGCTGTTCGATAAGCGCGAGATGGTCGGGATTGACCTCGGGAATCACCAGCGGTACATCTTGCTGCATGCGAAACGCCGACGAATTGCTTACCACAGCGCATCCAGCTTCGGCGAACTTGGGTTCCAACTCCCGCGCGATGCCGGCGTCCAGCGCGGCAAAAATCACCCGCGGCGCTCCATCCGGTGCCGCAGGCGAGACCTGCATGTTGCGAATATGCTCGGGAACAGGTGTCTTAAGACGCCACCGAACCGCCTCGCCGTAGGGCTTGCCTTCGGAACGATCCGAAGCCGCCAACCACGCTACCTCGAACCAGGGATGGCCCTCCAGCAGCTGAATAAAGCGCTGACCGACAACTCCAGTAGCGCCGAGAATTCCGACGTGAATTTTGTGCGTGCCCATTGTCTGTAAACATTAGTTTACATCACGGCCACTGGCGGATCCGGCTATGGACGCTGGCTAATTGCAGCCGTACGCCAATTTCCTGAGCGATAGCTGCGCGCGTCTTGCCGTTTGCATCGATAGTTACATCAGCGCGGCGATAGAAGGGTAAGCGCTGATCGTGAAGCCTGCGAAACTCGGCGGAGTCGGCGGCAAGCGGTCGCGGATTGAATTGCTTACCATCGGTGCAACTGTCGCAGCGCCGAAGCAGCTCCTCCACCGGCAATTCGAGAAAAACCGAGCGCACGCGCACATCGTGCAATATCGATTCGTTCTGTGGTTGTACAAAGGTGCCGCCGCCCAGAGCAATCACGGTTGGCCGCGAGCTCGCTGCCACCAATGTCCGCAATGTTAGATGTTCGATCTTCCGGAACTCCTCTTCGCCCCGTTGCGCAAAAAGTTCGCGTATGGAAAGCTGCTCCTGCCGTTCTATGTATTCATCAAGGTCCACAAATTCCCAGCGTAATAGCTCGGCCAAAGCCAGTCCGACAGTGGTTTTGCCGCAGCCCATGAATCCGGTAAGTAGCACTAGTGAGGGAAGCGAAGTGGAACCCGGGTTACGAATTTGCTGGTGTTCCGGCATGCAAATGACTGTAAACAGTATTGTTGGCGCATTCTAGCATCACGCTGGAGGCGCCCGGGAGGTAATCACAGCCCAACTGCGACGACAAGGGCATTGGGCACTCAGGCGAACAGGTATTGTTCCGAGCATGCAACACGTCCAGATCGGACAGCCGCTCGTACTTACAGTTAAGCAACTGATCGAGCAGATGGCTGCCCGGCGGGTGGGCCTGTGCGCCCACCAGGCTTCTGCTCGAAAGTGGGCCTGCAGCTCCCTGGCTGCATAACCCTCCTCGCTTTGCACAACCCCACACCCGCCATTAAAATAGCTACTTACGACGCAGTGGCTTCGGTCGATCCCGTAGCTGCGAATCGCGGTTTCGCACGCGACGTCTCGGCAACGTCCGCACCTGTTGTTCTCCCGGCGTCAGGCGACAGTTCATGGCTTTGCAGCAATCGGAAGCGATTGTTTTACGAACGTATCCTTTGCGCGAAGCCGACCTGCTGGTCACGCTGTTTACGCGCGCCGAAGGGAAAGTAAAAGGCGTAGCGCGCTCGGCCAAGAAGTCGCGCCGACGATTCGGCGGGGCATTAGAGCCGCTGACGCTGGTACGTGCGTACTGGGACGATCGCGAGCGGCAGGAATTGGCGCGGCTGGATGCCTGCGACATACTCGAGTCGCCGCTGTCGGACGAGTTGGATTACCCGCGCGTGGTAGCGCTCGAGCACGTGGCAGAACTGCTGGATGAGCTGCTCCCCGACCGCGAGGCGAACGATGCGGTTTTCCGGCTTGCGGTTTCGGTGTTGCGGCATTTGCAGGGCGGCTCGATTTGGATGCCGCTCAGCTATTTCCAGCTTTGGCTGGTGCGGCTGGTCGGCTTTTTGCCGGAGATGACGACGTGCAGTAACTGTAGCCGCTCGCTCAACGGCGATCGGGCGTTCTATCACGCGTTGGCCGATGGGCTGATGTGCGTGCGCCATAAGCGGTTGGCTTCGTCGGAGTTAACAGCAGAATCGCGCGCTGCAGCGCTGCAGATGTTTCGCTCGCCATTGGAGTCTTTGGCGGATGAGCCGTGGAGTGCGGCGCGAGGCGCGGACCTGCGGCGCTACCTGGTGCAGATTGTCGAGCGCCACATTGAGAAGAAGCTGGTGACGGCAGTGATGTTGAACAAGCTGTGAGGATTGGAATACTTGTCATCACCAGGTCGCCCACCGCGGCGGGCGAGCCGAGAGATCTGCATTTCTAAGAACTGCTTTGTATCAGGGCACGACTTAGTCGTGCCGAACAGCGCTTTTTAAATCCCCGAGCGGGCTTTAGCCGGTGAGGTTAGCCGCGGAGCGCTGATTCGGTTTTAGCCGTGCGCCGCATACGCTGGTAGATGAAAAAGGGAGCTGTGGAGCGGCGGTTTTTTCCACGCACCCGCGCACGAACACACAAAAATACGAGAACTCTTACTTGCCATCCTCCCCCAATCCGCTGACTTTCCAGGAACTCATTCTTCGCCTGCAGGCTTTCTGGGCAAATCACGGTTGTGTGCTGCAGCAACCGTATGACGTCGAGGTCGGCGCCGGAACAATGGCGCCCGAAACCTTCCTTCGAGTGCTCGGCCCAAAGCCGTACCGCGTGGGATATGTGCAGCCCTCGCGTCGTCCAGCTGACGGACGCTACGGCGAAAACCCCAACCGACTCTTCAAGCACATGCAGTATCAGGTCATCCTCAAGCCGCCACCGGCCGATGTGCAGGGCCTGTATCTTGCGTCGCTCGAAGCCATTGGCATCGACCTGCGCAAGCACGACATCAAGTTCGAGGAAGACAACTGGGAGTCGCCTACACTGGGCGCATGGGGCATCGGCTGGCAGGTCATGCTCGATGGCCTGGAGATCACCCAGTTCACCTACTTCCAGCAGTGCGGTGGCATCGACCTCGATCCCATCTCCGCCGAGCTGACCTACGGCCTCGAGCGCATCGCGCAATTTCTGCAGGACGTGGACAGCATTTACGACATTACCTGGGTCGTCGGGCCCGATGGCAAACCTGTGAAGTATGGCGAAATTCGTCTGCAGGACGAGGTGCAGTTCTCGGTTTACAACTTCGAGGTTGCCGACATTGAGAGAACGTGGAAGCACTTCGAGTTGTATGAAGCGGAATGCAAAGACCTGCTCGCGCGAATACAGGCCGATCTAAAATCGATGAGCAATCGCGGTGGTGCGGTCTCGTTGGACGTGGGGAAGGCAATGGAGGCGGGAGGGGAGTCGGCAGCAGCGAATTCCATGCGGGCTCCAACGCTTGCGGCATATGACCTTTGCTTGAAATGTTCGCATCTATTCAACCTCCTGGACGCGCGAGGAGCAATTTCAGTCACAGAAAGGGTTGGGGTTATTGCGCGCATTCGCGCGCTCGCGTCCGGCGTTGCGAGCGCTTATGTAACCCAGCAAGAGTTAGCTGAGCAGTTTTCGGCCACCTCCGTTTACAGCAACAAAAAAGAAGAGGCCCCAATTATTGGCTGACGTAGGAACTCAGTTCACCGGGTCGAAGGGACCAGCCCGAAGGGCGAACTTTGTCTCGGCTGGGAGGGTAGGCCCGCGGAAAAGTGCAAAGAGAATACCAAGCCGGCCGCTGGTGGGCTGCAGGCCAAAACCGCAGCGATGCAAGTCACACGCTTGAAACACGAAATGCGGCACAATAGAAAGAACGCTTATTCATGCCTGATTTCCTCTTAGAGATTGGAACCGAAGAAATACCGGCCCGCATGATCGACAGTGCGCGCGACGAACTCGCCCGCCGCGCCCAAGACCTGCTTTCGCGCGAACGTCTGGCCGACGCGCCTGAAATCGAATCGTATTCCACTCCGCGTCGTATCGCGGTGCTGGCCCGCAACGTCGCCATGCAACAGCCCGACGTACAGGAGCAACTGACCGGGCCCTCCCTCAAGCTCGCCTTCAAAGACGGCGCACCCACTCCTGCCACCGAAGCGTTCGCCAAAAAGGCTGGCATTGCTGTCGGCTCACTGCAGCGAGTGACCACCCCCAAAGGCGAATACCTCGCCGCCAGTGTACAGAAGAAAGGTCGCGCCGCCAGCGAGATCCTGGCCGAATCGCTGCCCAAGGAAATCGCAGGAATCTACTGGGCCAAATCAATGTGCTGGCGCGGCAAAGCCGCTGAGCGCTTCGTGCGTCCCGTGCGTTGGATGGTCGCCCTCCTTGACGATCAAGTCGTCCCTGTTGCATTTGGCGGTATCACTGCCGAAAGACTCAGTGCGGGGCATCGGATTCTCTCAACTGGGCCCGTCATCGTTGATAAGCCCGCAGATTACGCCGGCAAGCTTGCCGAAGCCTACGTCACCGTCTCCGCCTCCCAGCGCGAACACCGCATTCGTAAGGCGCTCGACGCTGCAACTCGCACCATCCCAGGCGCTCGCTGGCGTGAAGACAAAGCCCTGCTCGACACAGTCGTCAACCTTACGGAATACCCGAGCGTCATTCTCGGCGGCTTCGATCGGGAATTTCTCACTCTTCCCCAGGAAGTCCTGGTCACAGTGATGCGTGACCACCAGAGGTATTTCGCCATCGAAGACATCGATGGGAAGCTCCTTTCGCATTTCCTCGCCCTACTCAACACGGACAGCGATCCCGATGGCCTTATCCGGCATGGGAACGAGCGCGTGCTGCGCGCGCGCTTTAACGACGCTCGTTTTTTCTGGGACACCGACCAGAAGATCAACTTGCGCGAACGCGTCGAGATATTGAAGTCGGTGACCTTCCAGAAGGATCTCGGCAGTTACTACGACAAAACCTGTCGAGTGCAAAGACTAGCGAGCCTCATCTGCGCCGCACTGGAAAGCGAGGGCATGACAATCCGTTCCGGGGTCGTGCACAAGGCGGCGCTGCTCTGTAAGGCCGATCTCACCACCGACTTGGTCAAGGAATTTACCGAACTTCAGGGCATCATCGGCGGACTCTACGCTAAGGTGCAGGACCTCGATCCCTCGCTACCCAAAGCCACCGCTGACGCCATCGGCGACGCGATTTATCACCACTACCAGCCTGAGTCGATGGACGACTCCGTGCCCCCCACAGTCGAAGCTGCGGTACTCGCCATCGCTGACAAGGCTGACAGTATCGCCGGCATGTTCGCCCTTGGCCTGATTCCGTCGGGATCGAAAGATCCGTTCGCGCTACGCCGCGCGGCCAACGGGATCGTCAAGATCATTGCCGAACACAAGCTGCCGCTCTCGTTGTCCAAACTCTTCTCCGATGCGCGCACTGAATACTCTGGCAGTGAAGCCGAAAAGCGATTCGATTCGAAGGTGGAGTATACCGCCGCGACCGCCGCATTCCTGCGCGAGCGTCTTGAGTTTTATCTCCGCGATGCCCGCGGCTTCGCCTACGACGTGGTCAATGCCGTTCTCGCCGCCGGCAACGACCAGGTTGTGGATGTGATAGCAAGGGCGGAGGCAGTCACCGCTGTGCGTGGCTCGGAAGATTTTGCTTCGATCTGTATTGCTTTCAAGCGCATGAAAAATATCTTGCGGCAGGCGAGTGAAACGAAAAAGACTGTGGCTGTACAGCTCGACATGGATAGTCTGATAGAGGACGCCGAGAAAGCAGTAGGCACACAGATGTTGGAGACAGCTGTCTCAGTACAAGTTCTACGCGATAAGAGGGACTACATCCGTGCACTGACGGAAATCAGTAAACTGCGCAAGCCGGTGGATACCTTTTTTGACAAGGTCATGGTCATGGTCGACGACGAGCGCGTGCGCGCTAACCGGCTGGCGCTGATGCGCGATCTGCTGAGCGAGTTTTCTACCATCGCCGATTTCAGCGAAATCGTCACGGAGGCAAAGTGAGCGCAACCACTCCTGCCTATCACGGGTGGAGCACGCCTTCAGGCGTGCACAGGAAGGCTCATCTTTCTAGGGTTGTTTTGCAAGGGCACGGCCTTAGCCGTACCGACAAGCCGTCTATTTTGACCCGCCTTGCGGATTTCAGTCCGCGCGGCGCCCACGCCCCATACGTTCATGAATGGAAAGCGTTAACATAAATTCGTTTACCTGCCAGCAAAGGATTGATATGAGCACAACCACAGTAGAAGTCGAGCCAAAAGCTACCAGCACAAAATCGGTTAAATATGTTTACTTCTTCGGCGACAACCACGCCGAAGGCCACGGCAAAATGAAGGACGAGCTGGGTGGCAAGGGCGCCGGCCTCGCCGAGATGACCAATGCCAAGCTCCCGGTGCCCCCCGGTTTCACCATCCAGACCGAGGCCTGCCGCGAATACATGCGCAACGGCGACGTCTCCGCCGAAGTCAACAAGCAAATGGACCAAGCCCTCGCCAAGCTCGAAGCTTTGCAGGGCCAAAAGCTCGGTGGCGCCGACAATCCGCTGCTGGTCAGCGTTCGCTCGGGCGCGAAGTTCTCCATGCCCGGCATGATGGACACTATCCTCAACCTCGGCCTCAATGACAAATCGGTCGAAGGTCTCGCTAAGCGCAGCAATAACCCGCGCTTCGCCTACGACAGCTACCGCCGCCTTATTCAGATGTTCGGCAACGTCGTGCTCGATATTCCCAAGAGCGCCTTCGAAGAAGTTTTCGACGGCAAGAAGAAGCAGAAGAAGGCCAAGCTCGACACCGACCTCGACGCCAAGGCGCTGCAGGAAGTCATCGGTGAATACAAGAAGGTCGTGCAGAAGCACACGAAGAAGGATTTTCCGCAAGACCCGCACGAGCAGCTCGTGATGGCGCGCGATGCCGTTTTCCGCTCCTGGCAAAACGACCGCGCTAAGCACTATCGTCGCATCAACAACATCGACGACATGCTCGGCACCGCCGTTAACGTGCAGGCCATGGTTTTCGGCAACCTCGGCGAGACCAGCGGCACCGGCGTCGGTTTCACGCGCAACCCCGCCACCGGCGTGAAAGAGTTTTACGGCGAGTTCCTGATGAATGCTCAGGGTGAAGATGTGGTCGCCGGCATCCGCACGCCGGTGCACATCTCCGAACTCGAAAAGATCATGCCCGACGTGTACAACCAGCTACGCGATATCACCACGCGCCTGGAGAAGCACTATCGCGACATGCAGGACTTCGAGTTCACCATCCAGGATGGCCGTCTCTACATGCTGCAGACCCGCAACGGCAAGCGCACAGGACGCGCCGCCGTGCGAGTCGCCATCCAGATGGTCGAGGAGGGCCTCATCAGCAAAGACGAAGCCATCTTCCGCGTCGAGGCTAACCAGCTTTATGACTTCCTCGTTCCGCGTCTCGACGAAAAAGAGGTGCACGTCGAGGTGCTGGCCACCGGCTTGCCGGCCTCACCCGGCGCCGCCGTCGGCCAGATCGTCTTCACCGCCGACGAAGCTGTCGAGAAATTCCAAAAGGACCCGAAAGCTAAGCTGATCCTGGTCCGCAGCGAAACCACGCCAGAAGACATCCACGGGATGGAAGTCGCCTCGGGCATTCTTACCTCACGTGGAGGCATGACTAGCCACGCCGCTGTCGTCACCCGCGGTATGGGTAAGTGCTGTGTAGCCGGCGCCGGAGACATCGACGTCAGCGAGAAGAACCGCGAAATCAAGGTTGCAGGCAGAGTCCTCAAGCCTGGCGACTGGATTTCACTCGACGGCACCACAGGCCGCGTCATCAACGGACAGCTCAAGACCGTCGCGGCCTCACCTGACGATGCCGAGCTGCTGAAGTTTATGAGCTGGGCCGAGCCCTTCCGCCGCATCGGCGTGCGCGCCAATGCTGACATTCCACGCGACGCCCTGCAGGCTCGTGCGTTCGGGGCTGAAGGCATCGGGCTGTGCCGCACCGAGCACATGTTCTTCGCTGAGGACCGTCTGCCGCACATGCGCGCCATGATTCTGGCCAACAACGAGAAGGACCGCCGCGCCGCGCTGAAGAAACTGCTGCCCATGCAGCGCGCCGATTTCGTCGGCGTCTTCCGTGCCATGGACGGCTTCCCGGTCACCATCCGCACCCTCGATCCACCGCTGCACGAGTTCCTGCCGCGTCGCGAAGAGCTGATGGTTGAAATCGCCAAGCTCGAGGCTACCAAGCCGCGCTCGCCCAAGCTGAAAGAAATGCATGCTTTGCTCAACCGCGTCGAGCAACTGCATGAAGTCAACCCGATGCTCGGCCTGCGTGGATGCCGACTTGGCATTACCTATCCCGAAATCACCGAGATGCAGGCGCGCGCCATCTTCGAGGCCGCGGTCAAAGTGCAGAAGGAAGGTGTGAAGGTGAAGCCCGAAGTCATGATCCCGCTCACCACGGGCATCAAGGAAATGGCCAACCAGGCTGCTATCGTGCGCCGCGTGGCCGAAGAGGTCTTTGCCGAGAAAGAAGAGAAGGTCGACTACCTCGTCGGCACTATGATCGAGCTGCCGCGGGCCGCGTTGGTAGCCGATGAAATCGCGCAGGAAGCTGAGTTCTTCAGCTTCGGTACCAACGATCTCACCCAGACCACGTTCGGCTTCTCCCGCGACGACGTGGGTAAGATCCTCACTGCCTACCTCGCTGAAGGCATCTTGAAGCAGGACCCGTTCGCCACGCTCGACCAGCAGGGCGTCGGTCAACTGATCAAGGTCGCCGTCGAGAAGGGCCGCAAGACTCGCCCAACGCTCAAGATCGGCATCTGTGGAGAACACGGCGGCGATCCAGCGTCGGTCGAATTCTGCGCGCAGAACGATTTCAACTATGTTTCGTGTTCGCCGTTCCGCGTGCTGACTGCTCGGCTGGCGGCAGCACAGGCTGGCGCCAGCGCTGAGTTGAAAGCCGAAAGCGGCCGAACAAAGTAGCCTGGGTGGCCCACAATTCCCTTGTTTTGGGAATTGTGGGCCTTCGCTTTGAAAGGGCACGGCTTTAGCCGTGCCCTAGGGCCCATAAATTCGAACTCCCGCGAGCACTTCAATTCGAGCGGCCAACGCTCTAAAGGTCCAGATCATTCTGGACCTCTCGTTTTCAGCAACTTTATGATGACTGACAGCTGATCTAAGAGCGGCGTCAGCAGCCCGCGGATAGCATCTTAAAAGCAATGAGGCGGCTTAGCCGGCGGCCACAACTAGGAACCGGGCATTTTCCCGCCACTGAGAGCCAAAAGCTAACCACTAGTTGCTAGTCGCTAGTTGCTCAGTGCACCTGCTGCAACTGGGCAATCAGCTTCTGCGCCAAATTGCTCTCCGACTCGGACCACAACACCCGCCCCGATAACTTGCAGTTCTTCTGCACCGCCATCGTGAACGCTACGAGTTTCGCGATGTTGTATCGCACGTGCTCTTCGTTTTTGGCCGACAGCTCCAGCCCTTCGAACAGAAACGGTGTATCCAGCCCGAAGTCCACTTCGACGTGACCGTCATCGGTATAAATTCCCTCATCGAACTGAACTCCATGCGCGACAAACCGCACGGCTATCGGCCGCTGCACCCACGCATCGCCTTCCGAATCTTCGTTCGGAACCCATAAATCCCAGAATGCCTCGAACACGAAGGCAAAATCGTCGTGCGCGAATTCGCTCGCAATCTCTGCGGCCTCCTCGGGCGACACACCCGGATTGAATCGTCGCTCCAGCACCGTTGGCTCCGACCAGGCCGTCGGATGCACCGACAAATATGTAATCCCTTCGCGTACCTCTGAAAACAAAAATTGCCGCATCACCGACACGGTGCGCGGCAGCATTTCATTTTCATGGAAGCTGGGAAACCACAGGCTCAGATTGAGCGAGTCCGCCATGCGCCAAATTCTACCGCTCCGATCAACCACGGAGCTACGGTGATCACGGAAAGGATTGATTCTAAGAGCCTAGGTGTCTCTGTGGTGAACTCTCCGCCCCCGCGAACTATACAGCCGCCTTCACCCGCGACGCAAACTTCTGCCGCACTTTCTTCACCTTGGGAGCAACCGCAAACATGCAATACGGCTGGTAGGGATGATTGGTGAAGTAATTCTGGTGATAATCTTCGGCCACATAGAACGTCTGCGCCGGTTCCACCGTCGTCACAATCGGCTTATCGAAAACCTTCTCCCGAGTGAACTCTGCGATCACCTCTTCTGCAATCCGCTTCTGTTCTTCGTTCAAATAGAAGATGACCGACCGGTACTGCTCTCCCACATCATTACCCTGGCGGTTCAGCGTAGTCGGATCGTGCCCCGTGAAGAAGACCTCGAGCAATTCGCGGTAGCTGATCTTCGCCGGGTCGAACGTGATCTCCGCCACCTCGACATGTCCCGTCGTGCCCGTGCAAACCTGCTCGTATGAAGGATTCGGCCTGCGCCCGCCCATGTAACCGGAACGCACCGCCTCGACGCCCTCCAGTTGCAGAAACGACGCTTCTACACACCAAAAACATCCACCACCGAGAACTGCTTTTTCGAGTGCCATGCGCTCTTAGATGCAATAATCGATGAAAATGTTCACGGTGCCTGTAGCGAGTGCCTGGGCAATTGGCAAAAACAGGCCACTAATTACTAATTAACCAAAAATCCCGTGGTTCGGAGGCTGATAGCTGACACCCCAAAGCGAGCTAATTGCTAATGCTTCTGATAGACCCTCACGTAATCCACCAGCATTTGCTGGGGAAACTGCGTGGTGTTGTCGGGATTCCCCGGCCAATTTCCGCCCACCGCTAGATTCACCAGGATGAAGAACGGTTGCGTGCTGAAGGGCCAATTGCTCGGCACTGGAGACCCGCTCGGCGTGTCAGTCGCATAGAGATTGCCATCTACATACAGACGAATCTGCTGCGGCTCCCATTCCACCGCAAAAATGTGGAAGTCATCCGAAAATGCGCCGCTCGGCAGCGTGTATACAGCCGCATATCCTTCCGGCGGATACCCCGGCGCATGCAGCGTGCCATGCACGATGTTCGGCTCTCTTCCTATGTTCTCCATGATGTCGATCTCGCCGCACGCCGGCCATCCTGCCGCGTCGATGTTGTTGCCCAGCATCCAGAACGCCGGCCAAATGCCCTGACCCTTGGGAATTTTGATGCGTGCCTCAAAGCGCCCATATTGTTGCGAGAACAGCCCCTTTGTCTGCATGCGAGCCGACGTATAGTGCTGCGTTACGCCGTCCGATCTCGTGTAGTCTTCCTTGATCGCCGTGATTACCAGGTTTCCGCCCTTTACCTGCACGTTCTGCGAACCTGCCGTGTAGTACTCCTGCTCGTTGTTGCCCCATCCGTTACCGCCGACTTGAATCGCCCACTTCGTAGCATCCGGTGCCGACCCATCAGGCCCATTAAATTCATCCGACCACACCAGTTGGTATGTCGGTGACGGTGAAGGTGTGCTGTTCGAACTCTGCGTCGCTTGCCCGCCGCATGAAGCCACAAGCGTCACAGTAAGAGGGAGACCGAAAACCTTGCAAAACCTGAATCGACAAGAGAACATTACAAACCTCAGAACAGATCGGAGGGCATTCTAGTGCAGGCCCGGGCCAATTTTCAGTGAGACGGATCTTAAAAACTCCGTGCCCTCCGTGCCTCCGTGACAAATCAGCCGTTGCAACCTCTGCTACAGCCCCACCTCAATCCTCGACCTCGGATCCAGATAATCCCGCAAGCCGTCCCCAATAAAGTTGAATGACAGCACTGCCAACATCACCGCCCCGGCAGGGAAGAGCACCAGATGTGGAGCGTCGAATAGGTGCGAGCGCGCGTCATTCAGCATCGATCCCCAACTCGGAGTCGGTGGCGGCACGCCTAAACCCAAGAAGCTCATTGTTGCCTCCGCCAAAATCGCTCCCGCCATGCCAATCGCCGCCTGCACAATCACTGGCTGAATAATGTTTGGCAAGATGTGCCGCACGATGATCCGCAAGTCGCTCGCCCCCAGTGCGCGCGCTCCCTCGACGAATTCGCGCTCCCGAACGGCCAGTACCTGCGCGCGCACTAATCGCGCATAACCCACCCATCCGCCGATCGACAAAGCGAGTATTAGGTTGAACAATCCCGGCCCGAGAAACGCCACAAACGCAATCGCCAATAGAATTCCGGGGAAGGACATAAACGCGTTCATCACAACCACATTAAGAAAGCGATCGAGAAATCCGCCGTAGTATCCGGCGATCGAGCCCAAGATCAATCCCGTTGTCAACGATGCTGCTACCACGCACGCCCCAACCAGCATGGAAATGCGGGCCCCGTAAACCACTCGCGATAAGATATCGCGCCCCAACTCATCTGTACCGAACCAGTGAGCCGCCGAGGGAGACATTAAACGTGCTGGCAGATCAATCTGCGCCGGGTCCCGCGGTGCCAGCCACGGCGCGAACAGCGCGCACACTACGAACACCGTGATCATTAGCGCGCCCGCGGTCGCCAGCAGGTTGTGCTCAGCTGCGCGGCGCAATGCCATGTATTGCGCGGATGTCGCCATCGGTTGCCATCTTAAATCACCCTCCATCACAGCCCACACCAAGCTCAGCCACATGCGGCCTCGGCTTGCTTTCCTGCTGGATGAGCATAGAATCGGGTTTTTGCCGTTTGTGACGGACCATCGGCCCATGCTCCCGTTCAAGCTTGTCTACAGCGAGAAATACTTCCTTCCCATCGGCGAGCATGTCTTTCGTGCCGACAAGTACCGCATGATCCGCGAGCGCCTCTTCGGCCTCGGTGCAGTGGACCAGTCGGATTTCCTTGAGCCTCAGCCGGCTACCGAATCCGATGTGATGCTGGTGCACTCACCGCACTACGTGAACAAGCTGATGGAAGGCAGCCTCTCTGCTAGGGAGGAGCTGCAAATGGAAATCCCCTTTTCGCCGCAGGTGGTGGACACGTTTTTTCTCCACGCCGGGGGCTCAATTCTCGCCGCCGAGCGTGCCGTGGCCGACGGCATCTGCGTCAATATAGGCGGAGGTTTTCATCACGCCTTCCCCGATCACGGCGAGGGCTTCTGCATGATTCACGATGTTGCCATCGCTATTCGCTGCGTACAGAAACGCAAGCTCATCCAGCGCGCCATGACGGTGGATTGCGACGTGCACCAGGGTAACGGCACAGCCGTGATTTTCGGCGGAGCCGGCACACAACCCGGAACTCTGCCCTCGGCGCATCATGGGTCGGTCTTCGGACTTGCAGGCGGGGGCATTCGCGGTCGGGTAAGTGCCAAGGATGTATTCACGATTTCGCTGCATCAGCAGAACAACTATCCGCTGATGAAACCACCGTCCTCAATCGACGTGAACCTCCCCGACGGATGTGGCGACAGCGAATACCTTGCCTGGCTCGACAATGCCCTCAGCTCCGGCCTGCGCCAGTTTGAGCCCGAGTTGATTTGCTATATCGCCGGCGCCGACCCTTTCCGCGAAGACCAGCTTGGCGGACTCGATCTCACGATTGATGGCCTGAAGCGGCGCGACGAACTGGTCTTCCGCGCCGCTCGTGCGCGCGGCATCCCGATCATGGTTACGTTTGCCGGGGGCTACGCGATTCGCGTCGAAGACACGGTTTCCATTCACTCCAATACCATTCTGGCAGCTGCTGAGACATTTCGTATGGCAGAGACCGGTATCGCGCGGTAGTTCTCAAACCCAGAGCAGGCGAGGACGGGAAGGACGGGACAGGTTTTCGCTCGCCGTCCTCATCTGCTGCTTGCGTCGCAGACTGCTAATCACTTCAGTTTTCAGGGAACTCTCACCGGTAAGGCACTGGGCCGCCGAATCAGCAAGTTTACAAGAACCTGCTGTCTCTTGTGGCTTGGCAGGTGTGAGGTGCATGGTGCCAACATGCCTCAAATAAGTCCGTGGCGCACGTGGTATTCTGAGACTTCGCGGCCAGCAGCTCTCCGCTGTGGCTCCGGTCACCTAAATGTTTGAAAATCTTACAGATAAGCTCCAGCGTGCCTTCAAAAATCTGCGTGGTCAAGGCACGCTGACGGAAGAAAACATCGGCGACGCCTTGCGCGAAATCCGCATGGCTTTGCTGGAAGCCGACGTCAACCTGAATGTCGTCAAGCAGCTCATCGAGCACATTCGCGAGAAGGCACTTGGCCAGGAAGTAATGACCGCACTCTCACCTTCCGAGCAGGTCATCAAGATCGTTCGCGACGAGCTGATCGCAATCCTCGGTAAAGACACTGCCAAGCTCAAGTTCGCATCGCAGCCGCCGACCGTCGTGCTCATGGCCGGCCTTCAGGGTTCCGGCAAAACGACGACCTCAGGCAAACTGGCGCATTGGCTCAAGCAGGGCGGGCACCGCCCGCTGTTGGTTTCTGTAGACGTTTATCGTCCTGCCGCTCGCGAACAGCTCAAAGTGGTTGCCAATGCGATAAAGGCCCATCTTTACCAAGGCACGGTTGAAGAAGCGAACACTGCTACAGTCGAGCGCCTGGCGAAGGAAGCTCGCCGCGACGCGATCAGCAACGGTTGCGACGTAATGATCGTCGACACCGCCGGCCGTCTCCACATCGACGAGCAGTTGATGGAGGAGATGCAGTCGCTGAAGGCGATCCTCAGCCCACAGGAGATCCTCTTCGTCGCCGACTCCATGACCGGCCAGGACGCGGTGCGCTCGGCCGATGAGTTTCACAAGAAACTCACCCTCACTGGCGTGGTGCTCACCAAGATGGACGGCGATGCCCGCGGCGGCGCCGCTCTCTCCATTCGCAACGTTACCGGGCAGCCCATCAAGTTCATCGGCGTCGGCGAGAAATACGAAGCGCTGGAACCGTTTCATCCCGATCGAATCGTGGGCCGCATTCTCGGCATGGGCGACATCATGTCGCTGATCGAGAAGGCCGAAGCTACCATCGACAAGAAGAAAGCTGAGCAGTTCGCGCAGAAGGCGATGAGCCACGAAGGCTTCTCGCTCGAAGACTTTCGCGAGCAATTGCGGCAGGTCAAAAAGATGGGCTCGCTGAAAAACATTGTAGGCATGCTGCCCAAGATCGGCCCGCTAGCCAACATGCAAAAGGCCGCCGACGGCGTCGACGATAGCGAACTGACGCGCGTCGAGGCCATCATCAACTCTATGACACCTTATGAGCGCGAACATCACGAAGCCATCAACGGCAGCCGTCGCAAGCGCATCGCCCGCGGCTCGGGCACGAGCGTGCAGGAAGTCAATCAACTCCTGCGCCAGTATGCCCAAATGCGCAAGATGTTCAAGTCGATGGGCAAGCCCAGCTTCGCCCGCCGGATTGCAGGCATGAAGATGCCGGGAATGTAGGATTGCCATCACAGACAGACAGCCGGCTAATAAGCCAATCTCCTGACCTGTCATCTCGAGCCAGCGTTTCTTGCGGGCGAGGCATCTGCTTTTAATTCTCTCTAGCAGGAGCTGATGGGCCGTCCATGCCGCCGCTCCCTGTACATCATGGCTAGCAGCTCACGGCGGATCCACAGCGACGTGACGAATAACCTTGACCGCCGCCCGGTTGCGCAGCACAAATTCGGTCAATTCAAGGGGGTTGGGTGGCTCTTTGTGTTACGGTCGACTCGTAATCGCCTTCCCCGGGGCTACTCCATCCACCAACTTCCCATCGTCCACGACCACTGTTCCATTCACGAGCAGATATCGCACCCCCACGCTCGGCACGTTGGTCTTCTCAAATGTTGACTGGTCCGTGAACGTCTTTGGATCAAACATCACCACGTCTGCATCGGCGCCCACCTGCATACGCCCTTTCTTACGGGCCTGAGGTGTACTGTTCTCCAGGCGCACCGCGGGCATGTAGGACATCTTGCGCATGGCGTCCATCAGACTGAGTGTGCCGCGCTCGCGTACATATCGCGCGTAAACGTGTCCAAAAGTACCGGCGCCGCGCGGATGCCCAGAGGTGCCATCGGAAGCAATCATGACCAGCGGGTTCGCAATGATCTCGTCCACGACAGGCTGCGTGTTGTTGAAGACGATGACCAACTGCGGCTGCGGTGAGGCGTGCAGTTGTTCGAATCGCTCCTTGGTCAGGCGCTCACCGGTGCGGGGAAGCATCAAGTCGGAATAATTGGCGCCGATCTTTTCCTGCCAGCCCGGGTTGAACAGCGCCGAGTTGACCTGGGTCATGCCGGCAATGTACGGATAAGCCTCGGTCGTGACGTCGAGTCCGCGCGCGCGAGCGCCCGCCACCATGCGTAGACACTCGGGTGCTTCGCTCAGGCAACTGCTATTGATGTGAACGATGTGCAGCGGCGCTCCTGTAACTGCAGCGGCCGCAATTACCTCGCTCACCGACTCCACGCGGTCGCCGCGCATGTGGACCTGCACGGGCATGTCGCGTTCAGCGGCCACGCGAAACATCTCAATGATTTCTGTCCGTGTCGCGCCGGGCGTATATTGAATGCCCATACCTACGCCCAGTCCACCGGCATTGATCTGGTCGCGCAGGCGTTGCTGCATACGCTGAATCTGCTCAGGCGTCGCGGCTTTGTTTGTTGCCTCTCCGGAGGACGGAATCAACTCGCCTTCGGCCGCCTCGTGGCCCATCACCATCGCACGCGCCCAGGGATGGCTGGCAGACGTTCCAAAATTGATCAGTGACTTGCCCTGCCGCTCGTTGAGGAACTTGCTTATATCGGGTGGGCCGATCTCCAGCTCCAGAGCGGTGGTCACGCCGTCCATCGCCTTCAGGCGCATGCCTTCCTGCGAGAGATCATGTTGGTGTAGGTCGATGAAGCCGGGAGCGACTATCAGACCAGTGGCATCAATCACTCGCTTGCCCAATAAAGGCTGCTCACTGATGGCAACGATCTGGCCATTGCTGATGCCAACGTCACGCACTGCATCAAGGGAGGTTTCAGGGTCAATAACGCGCCCGTTGTGGAGCACGAGATCCTGTTGAGCTTGAGCTGAAGCTGAACCGGAGGCAATGACGAGCAGTGCGACCGCGATTGCGTTGTGCAAGAGAGCGACAGTAGGTCGGAGCATGTTGGCGAATAGTACATGGTGGGAGCAAAGCGGGCAATGGCGGAAGGGAGCAACTCAACTACTGAGACCACAGAGCCTACGGAGTTCTTGATTCAGGAACACCCCGCCCGAATCTGCGCTTGAAACGGGGCACCCCTGGCCGAGCCGTTGAGACGACATCACCTTCAGGCTTGAGCGCGCGGGCCTCAGCCGAATGCTTTCTGTCGCCGGGCCTCTATTTCCGCTGCAGTCAGGTCTTCCAAGTGCGTTGCGATTGCCCAGACGAACCCGAACGGGTCTTTCACTTCGCCATAGCGGTCGCCCCAGAACTGATCCTGTATTGGCGATACTACTTTGCAGCCAGCTGCGATGGCCCTCGCCCACGCAGCATCTGCATCCGGTACATAGAGGGTCAGGCGTATCGCCGGCCCAGAGCGATAGGCTTCACCTCCGAACTCGGGGAAGACATCGTTGAGCATCATCGCGGAGTTCGCGAAGCGGACGCTGGCGTTCAGAAGGCGACCGTCTGGTGAAGGCGACCGCGTGAGTTCAACGGCGTCGAACGCTCGCCTCAGGAATTCGATATACTGAGCAGCTCCGTCCACGGTCAGATGGACGGTCAATGTAGGAAAGCCCGCGGGACAATAGCTAGATGCTTTTGACACTCGCCTATCCTAGTCGAACTCAGGGGTTTGCTCGCTTCCAGCCATACCGATTTGTGATCCGTCGAGTGAGCATGACCATTCTGTTGGGCTTGCCCCTTGATTTCGCATAGCGCAAAACCGCAGTAGCAAATTCGCCGTTCTATGCCCCCTTTTTCTTGTCTGCCCTCACCCGGTCGAGGTACTTCCCAGTCCTGACCTCTACTCGCACCGTCTCTCCCGGCGCGATAAACAACGGCACGCGAATTTCGAGGCCGTTCTCAAGCGTCGCTTCTTTGAACGCGCTATCCTGTTGGGCATGGATAGGAGGCGTTGTCGTCTCCACCTTTACTTCGACGATCTGCGGCAACACGACACTGACCGGCTTGCCCTCGAAGAACTCAACCGGCAATTCCATCTCAGGTTGAAGGAATTTCTCCGCTGGCCCGAGCATCTCGCGCGCAATCTCAACCTGCTCGAAGGTCACCGGATTCATGAAGGTCAAACCGTTGTCACCGCTGTAGAGGAACTCCATATTGTGGCGCTCGAGTTCAAGATCTTCGAGGCGCTCCTGCGGGCGCATGTGCTGGTCGAGCATGCGTCCACTGTGCAGGTTGCTAAGCGTAGCCTTGACCACGCCCCCCATCTTGGCTGCGCCTGCTTTCGATTCCACTTCAAGCACCTTGTACACCTGTCCTTCAAAGCGGATGACCATTCCAGGTCGTAATTCGGATGCGATGACCATAGCGTCTCACCTCATTCCCCGTTTCTCACCACCAGAGATCGGCATTCGCCCTTCGCTTTTCGCTACAGCCTTACACAAATAGATGAGGAACGAATGCATATGGTAAGCAGCGAACGGCCTGCTCCGCGCGTCAGTGTCTCTGGGGTGCATTCCTCACTCTTTCGCCTTCGCCACCACCAGTGTCAAGTCATCCGCCTGTTCCCCGGGTGCGAACCGCTTCACGGCCGCAATGACGGATTCCAGCAATTCTTGCGCTGTGCGGCATTGGCCTGCGCGAAGCGCCGTCACAAGTCCCCCTTCGCCGAACTCTTTGTCTTCAGCATTCGCGGCCTCGAATACTCCGTCGGTGCAAACAGCCAATATATCGCCGGGACAGATGAGCGTTTCCGCCACATCACACCGCCAACGCTCGAACAGTCCCAGCACCGTCGCGGTTGCACACAACCGCTTCACAGAATCGCCACGCACGATGACAGGCGGATTGTGCCCGCAGTTCACGTACCGCAGTCGCCGCGTGGCGTCTTCGTAAACACCGATGAACAACGTGGCGTAGTTGTTGGGTTCAGTTGATTCGAAGAACAGCCGGTTCACCTTTTCCAGCGTCTCGGCGAATCCGTGACTCACGATCGCCGACTGGCTGCGCAAATGGGCCTGTAAATTCGCCATCAGCAATGCCGCCGAGATGCCCTTTCCTGCGACGTCGGCCAACACGAAACCCACGTGTCCTTCGCCGAGGTCGAGAAAATCGTAATAGTCGCCGCCAACGGCGCGCGCCTGAATACACGCCCCGGCGTACTCGATCGTCTTCAGCACCGGAGCCTTTTGCGGCAGCAGCTTACTCTGCACCTGGCGCGCGATGTCCATCTCCTGACGCGCACGCCGCTCGGCCTCGAGGCGCTCAGCCATACTTGCTGCAAGATCGAAGTTCTCGAGGGCAATGCCCGTCTGGTTGGCGACAGAATCCAACAATCGCTTGTCCTCGCCCGAATACGATTCCTCCGCCAATTTCGGCCCCAACACCGCGAGCCCCAGCAGTTGTCCATCGCGCCCGAGCATAGGAACGAGACACTCGGGCATCAGCGGCCGCAGGATGGACAAGGCTGGCGCTTCGCCCACCGTTGGCACGATTTCCCAGGTTTGGCCGCGCTCCTGCATGTGCTGCAGCACCGGCAAGCCGGCGGGCAGTGAACGCATGCTTTCCGAAACGTCAGTCGTGGTTACAAAGTCGCCTCTACGTCGGCGAAAGTAGATCGCGAGCGTCGCGGGGTGCAGCGCATCGTTGATCTGGTCGTGCAGCAGCGATGCGAGTTGCTCGCGGCTGGCTGCACTGCGGGTCTTAGCGGCAAGGTCCAAAAGAATCTGTCGGGCATCGTAGGAGCTTCGAAAGAACGCGCGATCCAATCTGCGGGTGACGCGGCTTTCCATCTGCGCGCCGCCCCAGACCAGGAAAATGCCGAGCGCCGCGCCCGCGGGCACAGCCATGGGATTGCGCTCGGGAAAGTACCTCTCCAACCCTCGCGCCAGCAGTAGAGTGGCGGCGATACCAGCCAGCAAAATCAGCAACAGAAAGCCGCGCTGCACCAGGAAGTAGCGAGCGCTGCGCTTCAGCAGTACCGGGATTTCCAGAGCGCGGTGTTTGACAACGGCATAGGCGAACGAGATGGGCAACAGTGCCAGGGCCAGGATTGGAATAGCGAAAAACCAGAACGGGTACGAGTAATAGACCTTGTGCTGCACGAGTGCAATGGCGCCGGTGATCATGAACGGCAGCATGCTCGCAACCACCCCCCACAACATAACCTGGATTTTGCGGCGGTCATTCGCGGTGGGGGCTTTCAGGCGGTTGAGAAGCAGCGACATCATGCCGAGTCCGAAGGCACAGAACATGTATATCGACGATGCAGGCAGCCAAACTCGATTAAAGAGACCGCTTCCCAGTCTCAATGCAGTGTAAGAGCTACCTGTGATCAGCGCGAGCACAGCAAAGGGGAGTGCGCAAACCAGGGACGCGAGCGCCAACACGTACTTGAGCCAGGGAACCCGACGGTCGATGGGGGAGGAACTGGGAAAGGTCGCAAAAAACCAGTAAAATGTCGCCGGCGTGAAGATGTAGAGCAATATCATGTAGGTCAGCATGAAACGCCGTAGTGGGGGAGAAAGTACGCCCTCCAGAAACGCCACCGGAGCGGACGCGATAAATCCGGCAAACAAAATTGCCAGCAACCACGCATTACGATCTTCGACGCGCAGGAACAACACCACCATGCCCACGATGAGGAAAGGCACGGGGTAGTAGTTGATCTCCTGGATAGCAAGCCACTTGGCCAGTGTCGGCCGCTTACGCGGCTGCGGGGAACCCAACACCACTGGCAGGTTCAACAGCTTAGGTTCGCCGGGGCGCTCCACCTCTACCGTGACGACGTTGCCGGGCCTACCACGTGCAAAGGCCGGGGCCAAAGATATGACGTGCTGCCGGTAGCCGTCGACACGAAGGATTTTGTCGCCCGCCCGCAGGCCGGCCTTGTCGGCTGGGCCGTTGGGAACGACCCGTTCTATCTCAACGAAAGGGCTATAGTCCAGCTTCCACTCAATGCCGATGCTGACGGGCGCAGACCATCCTGAGTAGTACACCCATACGAAGGTGTACAGGGCTGTGGCCGCAGCGAAAGCAATAGCGGCGATGATCAACACCCGGCGCGGGATGGATTCGCAGCTGAACATACGGGTGCACCGTATGTTAACTCTGGGATTGAGCTTTCGCCGGTGATTCTTCTGCCAGTAATTCTTCCCCTAGCTGTTGTTCGGCCATAAACTCCAGCACTTCTTGCGGAGTATTGGCCATCCACACTGGCGCAAACGACATGCGATGTAGTGGTGTGGGGCCTTTTTCGCGCAAGGCTTTGAGATGCAAGGGCGAGCGGTATCCCACATTCGAGGCGAGTCCATAGCCGGGATAAGTGCTATCGAGCTCGCGGATCATGGCATCGCGCTCAACCTTGGCGATGATAGAGGCGGCGGCGATGGAGGCCGAAACCGCGTCGCCGTGGAGAATAGCCGTCTGGTCGCACTCAAAATTGATGCGCAGCGCATCAATGAGCAGGTGGTCAGGAGCAGGCGCAAGCTTGGCGACAGCTTCTTCCATTGCCTTCTTCGACGCCCAATAGATGTTGATAGAGTCGATGGTGGAGACATCGACGCAAGCGATCGCCCAGGCGATGCAATTCTGGCGAATGCGGGGCGCAAGCTTCTCGCGGGTCTTACGGTCGAGCAGCTTCGAGTCGCGCAGTCCGCGAATGCGGTAGTTGGGCTGGAGAATGACGGCGGCCGCTACTACAGGGCCAAAGAGGCAGCCGCGGCCGACTTCGTCCACGCCGGCGACCAGCCTCGCACCTTCAGCCCAAGCCAGTTTCTCGTACTTCAGCGTGCACTTGAGCTTTTTAAGAAGGCGCAGTTTTTGCGTGGCCTTGGTGACGTTTGCGTCATCTTTGAGGCGAAATCGTTTACCGACAGTTTGGGAAGTGGGGGTCACAGCGCTTGGTTGGATTGTAGGACAAGCACCGGTGGAAAAGTAGGGTGGAATTGCTTCTGCGCGATAGCTGGTGACGACTATCTCTATTGGCCTGTCATCACGAAGGCGAGGTCGTTTGCGACCGATGGATCTGCTTTACCTATCAACGACATTAGGTTTGCGGAGCTTGATAGGCTTTCCCCAGTCCGAGGCCAAGTCGTCCCATGTGGGCCGGAACTAGTTGCTGATCCCAACTAACTGTTCTCTCGCCGCATAGTGCGAGGCGACATAGTCGTTGAGGATCGTGATGAACTCGGCCACAATGTGATCGCCCTTCAGCGTGGTCATGAGGCGACCGTCTACATAAACCGGCGCTTTCGGCTCTTCGAACGTGCCGGGCAGCGAGATGCCAATGTTCGAGTGCTTCGACTCGCCTGGCCCGTTTACGACGCATCCCATCACCGCGACCTTCATCTCTTCTACCCCGGCATAGCGCGATTTCCAGTTAGGCATCTGCTCGCGCAGGTAGCTCTGGATCTGCTCTGCCATCTCCTGGAAGAACGTGCTTGTCGTACGACCACAACCCGGACAGGCGGTGACCTGCGGTGTGAAACTGCGGATACCCATTGACTGCAAAATCTGTTGTCCGACGGTGACTTCTTCGGTGCGATCGCCATTCGGAGCGGGCGTGAGCGACACGCGAATCGTGTCGCCGATGCCTTCCTGCAGCAGGACTCCTAGGGCCGCCGAACTGCTGACAATACCTTTTGCGCCCATGCCGGCTTCGGTGAGTCCAAGGTGCAGCGGATAGTCGCAGCGACGCGCGAGCTCGCGATATACGTCGATTAGGTCCTGCACGCCGCTAACTTTGGCGCTCAGGATGATCTGGTCGCGGCGCATGCCGTAGCTGACAGCCAGCTCGGCCGACCGCAGCGCACTTTGCACCATTGCTTCCATGGTGACGTCGCGGGCGTCTTTCGGCTCGTCGAGCTTCGAATTCTCGTCCATCAGGCGTGTGAGTAACTGTTGGTCCAGCGATCCCCAGTTCACGCCAATGCGCACCGGCTTGTCGTTTTCGATCGCCACTTCGATCATCGTGCGGAAGTTGTCGTCGTCTTTCTTGCCGATCGAAACATTGCCGGGGTTGATGCGGTACTTGGCCAGCGCCTTGGCGCAGTCAGGATACTTCTTCAGCAGAATATGGCCGTTATAGTGGAAGTCGCCAATAATCGGCACTCGGATGGCCAGCCGATCGAGGCCGTCCACAATGGGCGCCACGGCTGCCGCGGCCGCGTCATTGTTTACCGTGACGCGGACCAGCTCTGAGCCCGCCCGGGCCAGCGCCGCCACCTGCCGAATCGTCCCCTCAATGTCGGCGGTGTCAGTATTGGTCATCGATTGCACCACAACTGGTGCATCGCCGCCTACGCGCACACCTCCGATGGCGGCTGTATACGTCTTTCTACGTTGTAGTTGGGCCATACCGGTTCGGATTCAGTTTAACATGGTCCAACGAGGTACTGAACTTGGTGGACCAGCCTGAAGACGGGGTTTTCCAACGCAAGGTGTTGCGGGAGAATCGCTTGCGAACTAGCCGCGCGCTAGCGATAGCAGCCAGACCGGCAATTGGAACTTTGCGCCTCTGCGGACGGAATTCCAGCCGAGCGATCCGGACAGAATCCCCAGCCGGAGGGTCCTAAGCAGCGTAGAATACAAGTGGCTGGGCAACTCGTTCCGTGGTGTGGTGTTTTTAGCTGTACCGGACTCCCGAGGCGGCGCGCTTGCAGCGCACAGGCGGGATTGAGACCCGAAAAGGTGGAATCATGCATTCTCGATCCAGACAGTTAGGCGCGTTGATCCTCGCGCTGGTGGTGGTGTCGGCTGCTGCCGCCTGGGCGCAAGGATATCCGACACAGGACTCGACCAGTTCCTCGCAACCGCAGAGTGCATCGTCGTCTCAGAGTGCGCCTCCGGCCTCCACGCCTGACGAGCCTCCCTCCAAGCCCGACAAGAATGCTCCCAACCCTTCAACGCTGAAGAATATTGACGCTATCGGCAACCGTAATGTCGGATGCAACACCGGCGCCGGCAACTGGTATTCGCTCGAGAAGCAGGTTGCGATGGGCCAGCAGTACTCGCTGCAGGTTGAGCACGGTGTGAAGCTGGTCAGCGACCCGGTGGTGACCGAGTACGTGAACCGCATCGGTCAAAACCTCGTGCGCAATTCCGACTCGAAGGTGCCGTTCACCATAAAAGTCATCGACACTGACGAGATCAACGCCTTCGCGCTTCCCGGCGGGTTCTTTTATGTGAACTCCGGGCTGATCCTCGCCGCCGACAATGAAGCCGAACTGGCTGGGGTGATGGCGCACGAGATCGCTCACGTCGCCGCCTGCCACGTGGCTCGCGAGCAGACGCGCGGCAACATCGTGAACCTCGCAAGCATTCCTCTGGTGTTCGTCCCCGGCGGATGGGCCGTGTATGAAGCAACACAGGTCGCCATGGGCATCGGCGTGCCCTTGACATTCATGAAGTTCTCGCGCAATTTCGAGAGCGAGGCCGACTTCCTCGGCATGGAATACATGTACAAAACCGGCTACGATCCGCAGTCATTCATCTCCTTCTTCGAAAAGATCGAGGCGCAAGAGAAGAAGAAGCCTGGCGCAATTGCCAAGGCGTTCTCTTCGCATCCGATGACGCCCGACCGCGTAACCCACGCGCAACAGGAGATGGCAACCGTTCTGCCGCCGCGCGACGAATATGTGCTGAACACCTCGGAGTTCGATCAGGTGAAGGCCCGGCTGGCCTCCATCAACAATAAGCACAAGCTGCAGAACGATCAGACGAACGGAAACCGTCCAACCTTGCGGCGCAGCACGGCCGACAATCCGAACCCGAACGGAAACACCAACGGCTCGCAGAATGACGATGACCGTCCCACTCTGAAGCGCACCGACGGCTCGTCGAGCTCGTCGTCGTCGTTCAATCAATGAAAGAGCGGTTCAATACAAGCGGCTT
>DASRAA010000054.1:0-10634 GCA_035638375.1 Binatia bacterium
AGTTAAGAGTGCACGGGCTGGCTGAGTGCTGGGCGCGTCCGATACAGCCGTTTGAAGGGAGCCGCCTCTGTGGATACTTCACACGCGATCCGTTCCTATCGAAAGACTTTGTCTCCGCGCTCATCTATTGTGTCTTCTCGAATCCCCGATGCGCAAAATCTGGGTGGATACTTAAGATAAGACTGCTTTAGAGAAGGCTGAAACGGACAGCAGAAATAGCACCCCAACGAACGATAGTGTTTTCTTTACAGTTCTTCGTAGGCCAAATACGTTATCGCAGGGTAAAGCAAGAATCAAAGGCAGCGGATGCAGATTCACGAACCAGAGCATCAGCGCTGAGTGGTTGTAAATTATGAAGAATAAACGGTTAGAGAAAAGCGCGCCTCTGAGATTCTAAGACGCAGCGGATTGTTTATCCGCTGAGCAGACGGGGTGGCGCACGCCGAGGACCTAACCTGAGGCCGCGAGTAAGCCGGTTGGGCCGGTCTCACGATGGACAGGAAACAGAATGGCCCAATCCGTCGGTGAGCTCTCGGATTTCGGCGACGTCGAATTAGTGGGCGTCGGTCATGGAGAACCCAATCCCATAAGGTGGGAATGAGGTTCTGAAAAAGCTAAGGGATCAGAAAGTTTGATCTGGAATTTGCTTGTACGGGAAGTGCGTCATGGTCATGAAAACTCTCCTCTCCGTTCTCCTGTTTGGAATATTGCGCTTCCCGCTGCTGTCCATCAGCCAGACCCGCGATAAAGCGTCCGCGGTCAGTTCTGCTAACCAGGAGCCAAATCCGAAGAAGGAGGAAGCTGCCGAATTGCGGGCCTGTGCTCAAATGGTACTTGGAGGCTTTCTTCAGGTCTCGAACATGCGGGATCGGCGATTTGAGGGCAAGGTGACCGAACCTACAGCCCGTTGCCGCGGAGGCCAGTACGCTGTTCAATTTCGCACGACGCCATGGGTGGACTGGTCGCGTTATTGGGGAGCTGGGGATTCATCTTCTCTGCCGCCAGGTTTTCTTTCGGTGAAAGGAGCGCAACTGCGTGGAGTGACAGGTGCGTTGCTGGATCTCGAATACCAGCGGGTCGAGCTGATTAAGTTCAATCTCTTCGATAATTCCGGTACCTACCAAACCTACATTAGCGGTAGCGGCGGCGTTAACGGACCTGCGGTGAAGACCTGGCCAGAGATGCGCCTGCCCAAAGACAATCCTTACTACCTGGCTGTCGGCGGCGACAAAGAGCAGGTGTGCAAGGGTGACCTGATTCGCGCCCGCACTCTTACGGGGATCTGCAACGACGTTCGCAATCCATTGATGGGCTCGGCGGGCATGCCGTTTGCACGCAACGTGGAATTTGAGACTACGTTTCCTGACGTTGGGCAGACGGCCCTTACCCAAAACCGTCACGGCGGCCGTATAGGGTTGTTAACTCCCGACCCACAGGTAATCAGCCGTAAGCTGTTCACCCGCCTTCAGTCGAATCCAGCCTCATGCAATGCCGGCTTTGGGCTGCCCGATAACTCTCTTGATGCCAACTGCGACTACCAAAAGGCACCGTTCTTTAACTTGCTCGCCGCCTATTGGATTCAATTCATGACCCATGATTGGTTTTCTCACATGGATGAGGGGCATAACGCTCCCGGCGGATACATGGAGGTAGGATGCAGGAACAAGTTGGTGAACAACGTTCAGACCTCCCTCACCCCGGACGAGATACAGAAGCTTGGATGCCGTCCAGGTGATGAGGTGGACAAAACCTACGTGCTGAGCGATTCGCCGCCGGGGCAATTTACCTCTGGCGGGCGTGCCTACCTAATGCGCGCACCGAAAATTTTTGCCAACAACACTACGGCATGGTGGGATGCCTCACAGCTTTATGGCTATGATGAGACCTCGCTCAAGCGCGTCAAACACGATCCCCAAGATCCTGCAAAGATGCTGCTGGAACTGGTTCCGGGAATGTCGGGTCCCGGATATTTGCCGATTTTGCTGCCCACCGACCCTGTCCAGCCACAGTGGAATGGACAGGAGTCGGTGGCATTTCCGGATAACTGGTCCATCGGGTTGAGTTTCCTGCACAACCTGTTTGCCCGCGAGCACAATTCGTTCGTTGATGAATTCCGCAGGCTGACGGCGCAAAATCCAAACGCGGATAGCGGCCTGCGCAACCCCTCCGACCCCAAGCGCGTGATTCGCAACAAGGACGTCACCCCAGACGAACTCTTTAACGTAGCCCGGCTTGTGGTGGCCGCCGAAATCGCTAAAATCCACACCATCGAATGGACGCCGCAGCTTCTTTATAATGAGCCGCTCTACAAAGGTACGAACGCGAACTGGAATGGATTTCTGGGCCCGGACGATCCCGACGTTCCCAAGGCACTCTCCGATGTTATGGCCCACGGTCTCGCCACCTCCAAGAATGGCAAGAAAGAAACTCAGTGGTACTCAGTATTCACCTCCGGCCCAGGCATCTTCGGCCTCGGCAGTACGGTTTCCCACTACGACATCACCAACCCTAACGATGTCAATGGGGGCATAAATCTCTTCGGGTCGCCCTTCAACTTCCCCGAAGAGTTCGTCACGGTTTATCGTCTCCACCCGCTCGTTCCCGATCTGATCGAGTACCGTGACGTTAGCAAAGATCCCAACCAGATCGTGGAGAAAGTCCCGGTGGTCCAAACCTTTGAAGGCAAGGCAACGGATGCCATGCGCTCGCGTGGGCTCGCCAACTGGGGTCTAAGCATGGGCCGCCAGCGCCTGGGCCTGCTCACGCTGCACAATGATCCGCAATTCCTGCAGAACATTCGTCTGCCGCGGCTGGATACGCCGACACAGCAGATTGATGTCGCAGCGCTCGACCTGATTCGTGACCGGGAGCACGGTGTGCCGCGTTTCAATGAGTTCCGGCGCCAATACGGCCTGCGCCAGTTGACGAGTTATGACGATTTTGTAGATGAGACACTGCCCGCCGACTCGCCTGCCCGCAGGCAGCAGATGGAGACGGTTGCCCAGATACGCGAGATCTATGGCACCCACATTTGCGATTCATCGAAGATCATCACTGACGCACAACGGAACCCCGACGGTACGCCGATCAACGACTGCTTGGGGCACCCCAATGGATCGATCGTTGACAACATCGAAGATGTGGACACTGTGGTCGGCTGGCTGGGCGAAAACACGCGCCCTCATGGCTTTGCCATCTCCGAAACGCAGTTTGTCGTATTCATTCTGAATGCGTCGCGCCGGCTATATAGCGACCGGTTCTTTACCTCTAGCTTCCGACCCGAGTTCTACACCCAGCTCGGTGTTGACTGGGTCACTCATAACGGGCCGGGGCCGCAGATGATGGAGGAAGGAGAACCGAACGGCCATAGGCAGCCTGTTTCGCCCCTCAAGCGCGTGCTGATGCGGAATATTCCGGAACTGACTACCGAGCTCCAGCAGGTAGTCAACGCGTTTGATCCCTGGGCGCGTGATCGCGGCCAATACTATTCTCTAGGATGGAAACCCCGGCCCGATGCCGTGTCTGATCCCGCATTTAAGCCATAACCGTTTAGATCATTTTACTGATAGCTTCGTCTAGGTAAAACCGAGGTGCGGGGGATGGTCTGTGTAATCCTCGCCTTTCGCTCTTCGTTACTGGTGCTTACCACGGCGATGGACAAGTCGAAACAAGAGAGCCATCGAGGAGCCGGAGCCAAACGGTCCGACTTCGCAATTTCCATCAAGTGCTGCCCTTAGCGCCGGCTGCCTCGACCCGCGGCCACCTTCTTCGCTGCCGTCTTGCCAGTCGCGATAGCGCTCTTGGGTGGCTTTTTCTCGCTGATGCTCGGCTTCTTCTCTCCCAAGCTCTGGCGTAAAGCTTCGGTCAGGCTGATCACCTTGCCCTTACGTGTAGGAGCTTCTGGCGGCAGCTCGCGATGGTGCATCTTGGCGTCGATCAATTCGCGCAGAGCCGCTTCGTAGTCGTCTTTGAACTCCTCGGGATTGAACTTCGCTGTGTTGCGGCGAATCAGTTCTTTAGCCAGATCAAGCTGATCGGATTCGATTTTCCCATTCTTAATTTCGCCGAAGAGCTTTCCGGCGTCCCGAAGCTCTTCGGCATAGCGCAGCGCGTAGAGCATCATGCCCTTGGAGCCGTTGCCGTCGAATGGTATCAAGGCAACCAAGTGTTCGCGTCCGCTGAAGGCAATCTCGCCCAATCCAGCTCTGTTCGTCTCAGCCATGGCTTCGCGAATGACGGCGTAGATTTGCGCTTGCTGGTCATCTTCTGGCATAACAAAGTAGGGCTTCTCGAAGTAGGAGAGATCGATCGATTTTGGATCGACGAACTTGGTTATGGGAATCGTCTTCTTTGTGGGAATGCGGACCTGTTTCAGTTCCTCAGGATCAATGATGACGTATTCGCCCTTGCTGTACTCGTAGCCCTTCACGATATCGGATCGGTCCACCGGTTGCTCGCTCTCGTTTACAAGGCGATGATGGACGCGTTCATGGGTGCGGCGATCGATTTCGCGAAAAGAAACCTGGCTCTTGGACTCGGTAGCGGTATAAAGCTGAACCCCAAACGAGACCAGCGAGATCTGAATGTTTCCCGACCAATAGGGACGGGCCATGCCGTATCCTCCGGCGCCAAACGGTCGCATGCGCGCCTGCCAGCTCGATTGAAATGCAGCTCGCGCTCGCGCAATCTACTAGGGCGCGAGGCTGCACGATATACGGGAAATACCTTAAAAGTCAAGATGATAAGACTGTACTGCAGGCTGTGGACGTTGTGGAAAACATGCACAAGATGTTGTGCAGTCGTGTAGATAGAAAAGACCCGCCGCGCGATCGCGCTTGGCGGGTCTTTCCGGTCAGCTGTTGGGATTGGCTTGAGGCTGTCCACTCTCGTGGCCCCAGCGAATCAACTCGACAGCGTTTCGAGTGATGCGAGATCTAGAGCGGAAGCCCTAAGCCTCAGCCACCTCACTTGAGATGCTACTATGACCGTCACATTTCATAAATTTTTGGATCAACCTCCTTTCCAGTGTGTGGAGACAATAGCATTCTGACTCGTCGATTGCAACCGCACGTACCCGCAAAATTGTTAAGAATTGTCGTTATCTTTTCGCGAGACTGCTGTTTAAGGGCAGCAAGTTTGCGTTAATCGTCTTACACCCAGCGAGTTGGAAATCCGGCGCGACCGTTTGTGCCAGCTCCAGCGCTTTCTGGTAGGAGCGCTGCGACAATTTCGCTTGTTTCCGTTTTTGGAAACCGTACAATGAGCACCCATGAGCGGCATAGTCAACCCGTGGGATGTCAAAGATGATCCGAACATCGGTCGCATCGAAGAGCAGATCAATTGGTACGACACGAAAAGTGGCATCTACCAGAAAAAATATAAGCGCATCAAGCTGCTTGAAATTGTTGCGGCCGCATTTATTCCTTTTTTTTCGGCGTTACACTTCTCCGATCCGAACCTACTCTTCCCCTTCACCAATTTGCGCTTTGCCACCGTCGTAGGAACCGTCACCGCGCTGCTCGGTGTTCTCATCACCATCCTTGAAGGTGTCCTGCAGCTACAGCAGTATCAGCAGAACTGGATCACCTATCGCGCTACTTGCGAGGCTCTGAAACGCGAGAAGTTCGCCTATATTGCCGGCGCCGGAGTCTACGCCACTGCAGCCAATCCGCATGTACTGCTGACGGAACGAGCCGAGACTATCGGCTCCCAGGAAAACACCAAGTGGGCTTCGCTGCAGCAGCCGCAAAAGAAAGAGCAAGGTAGCGGCTAAATCTCTCGCGGCATAGAATTGCACTCATGTGGCATGATTTTCTCCGCTCGATGAAGTCTCCTGAGGAACGCCTGGCCTGGCTGATCGCTCTAGGCGCAGACGCCGTGCAGCTCGCCGTGTTGCCTTTGTTTGTGGAGGGTGCTTTATCTCCAGTCGATACCATCCTCGACGCAGTGGTCGCAGTAACGCTCGTCCGGCTCCTTGGCTGGCACTGGGCTTTCCTGCCGACTCTCTTAATCGAAGCACTTCCAGGTGCCGACCTGTTTCCCACATGGACAGCCGCAGTGTACTTCGTGACACGGCAAATGCACGCTCCGGGTGAGCCGGTCATTCTGCCGCCGGAAGGAAAGAAGATCTAGTAGCCTGCCAGCTCCACCAGTGCTTTATACACGTCATTTACCTGCGGCAGAATCTCGTCCTCGACTTGCGGCTGATAGGCGACAAACGTGTCCTTTGCGGCTACGCGTTTCACCGGAGCATCTAGCTCGTCGAACAGATCTCCCGCAATGCGCGCAGCGATTTCTGCACCATAACCCCAGCTTAGCGTGTCTTCATGAGCCACCAGTACGCGGTGGGTCTTGGACACCGAGTTCGCGATGGCCTCCCAGTCGTACGGGTTCAGGGTGCGCAGGTCGATGAGCTCGACGCTGGCGTTGTGTTCGCGCTCCATGCGTTGCGCGGCTTGCAAGGCCCGCGGTACCAGTGCCCCGTATGTGATCACTGTGATGTCGTGCCCAGCACGCACTACCTTGGCCTTGCCGAAGGGAATCATGTAATCCGGCCCGGGATAAGGCGCGCGCCCGAAGGTCTCACGATAGAGCCGCTTATGCTCCAGGAACATCACCGGATCGTCGCAGCGAATCGCCGTGCGCAGCAGCCCGTTGGCGTCGAGCGCGTTGGACGGGAACACCACGCGCATTCCCGGCGTGTGTGTAAAGATGCTTTCGCCACACTGCGAGTGATAGATTGCGCCGCCTGTCAGGTACCCGCCGATGGCCACACGAACTACCGCCGGGCACGAAAAACCATTATTCGATCTCCAACGGATCGTCGGCAGCTCGTTGCGCAACTGGTGCATCGCGGGCCAGATGTAGTCGAAGAACTGGATTTCAACCACCGGCTTAAGGCCTCGAGTAGCCATTCCGGTCGCCCTTCCGACAATGCTGGCCTCCGCCAGCGGCGAGTTGAATACCCGGTCAGCGCCGAAAGCGCTCTGCAAGCCGGTAGTCAACTTGAAGACTCCACCCTTGCCCTTCACCTGCTTTTCGCGCAGATATTCTTCGCGACTGCAATCGGCCACATCCTCGCCGAAGATAACGATGCGCTGGTCGCGCTTCATCTCGTCTTTCAGGCAGGCATTGATGAGGTCGGCCATGGTCTTTTCCCCGCCAGCGGACCGGTTAGGCAGTGAAGGCCGAATGGGCTCGGTCTCGAATTTTGGCGATGTGGGATCGAGCTTGGGCGAGTACAGGTACTGCATGTACGTGTCGGGTTTAGGAAACGGCGCTGCAACTGCCTTGTCGGCTGCGTCCTGCACCTGGTCGGTGAGGTCGAGCACCATTTCGTTGAGCTTGGCCTCGTCGATGATGCCTTCGCTCAGCAGGAACTTGCGAAAGCGCGTGATCGGGTCGCGCTCAATTTCGAGCTTGCGTTCAGCCTCGGGCCGGTACAGCTTCTCGTCGTCCGAAAGCGAGTGCGAATACGGGCGTATCACGTGCCCATGTACGAACGCCGGTCCGTGGCCGCCGCGGACATACTCGATTGCGGTTTTGAAGATGGCATAGCTGGCAAGCACGTCGGTTCCATCTACCTCGGCAAAATGGAAATTCGGAAAGTCCTGGACCAACTTGCTGATATTGCCGCCGGCGGTGTTTACCTCCACAGGAACCGATATCGCGTATTCGTTGTCTTCAACCACGAACAGCATCGGCAGCTTCAGGTTTGATGCCGAGTTCAGCGACTCCCAGAACTCGCCTTGGCTGGTAGTGCCATCGCCGCAAGACACATACACCACTTCGTCGCCGTGGAAATTTACGTCTTTGAATTGCCGGTAATCGCCCTCTACCTTCGTCGCCGCTCCAGGATAATGGTTGAAGTAGCGGCTTGCCTCAGCGCAGCCTACTGCCTGAAGGAACTGTGTCCCGGTCGGAGACGAACCGGTAACGATGTTCAGCTTGGGGTGGCTCCAGTGCGACGGCATCTGCCGGCCGCCCGAAGCAACATCGTCCGCCGCTCCCACCGCCTGCAGCAGCATCTCGAGCGGCGTATAGCCCAGCGCCAGGCATAAACCCCGGTCGCGATAGTAGGGGTAAAACCAGTCATAGCCAGGTCGCAGCAGAATGCCCGCCGCCACTAGCAGCGCCTCGTGCCCAGCTCCTGAGATTTGGAAGAAAATCTTCTGCTGCCGCTTGAGCATGATTTCGCGGTCATCGATCTTTCGCGACTGATACATCAGCCGGTAAATCTCGATGAGCTGCTGGGGCGTGAGCCCGCAGTATTTCTCCTGGGGCGCGACCGGCACAGCGGCAGTAATATTTGGCTCAGTTTTGGTGGTTGCCATCCATAACCTCGGGCGTATACTCAGGGGCCCCACACGGCGCAAACTTTCTTATTGTAAATCCCAAATTGTCCGCACGGAGTGCTCCGTTCTAACGGCCTGCTTTTGTCCGGCAGGGCGGGAGCGGGGACTGGCCGTCACAACACCCGTCGATTCAGCCTCTCTATACTGGACGTGCCATGATACGCACTTTTCGCCCCATTCCGCTCAACAAACTAAAGCTCGTTTTATTTGATCTTGATGGCACTCTGATCGACTCGGAGAGAGACCTGGCGGCCTCGGTCAATGCCATGTTGCGCCACTTCGGACGTAAAGAGTTGCCGCTCGAGGTCATCGACACCTACATCGGCGACGGCGCACCCATGCTTATTCGCCGAGCTCTGGGCGATCCGGCACACGCCAGCATCGTGCAGGAGGCGCTGAACTTCTTCTTACACCACTACCGCGAGCATAAGCTCGACACCACGCAGCCTTATGCCGGGATTCCTGAGGCACTGCGGCAGGTCCGAGAATTAGATGGCCTGCACCGTAAGCTGGCTGTCCTGACCAACAAGCCGGTACGGGCCTCGCGTGACATCCTTGCCGGACTCAGCCTGTCGCAGTACTTCTTTCAAACATATGGCGGCAACAGTTTCGAGACGAAAAAGCCCGATCCCTTCGGCGCACAGATGCTTATGACGGAAGCTGGTGCCACGCCGGAAGAGACCGTTATGGTTGGCGACTCCGCAGTGGACGTTCTCACTGCTCGCAATGCGAACCTCTGGAGCGTCGGTGTCACTTACGGCTTCGCCCCGCACACATTGGAGCGGACCCACCCTGACATCTTGGTGGACAGCGTCGAGGAACTCGCGCAAGCACTCACGGCTCCCTCGAAATGATGAAGATGTTGGTGCCCCACCTTATCACCCTTTTTTGGCGATAGGGTGGGAACAGGCTATCCTCTACCCATGTCGCCCGCCCATCAGCGCTCGCCCTTTCGCGAAGGCTTCGCCGCTTTACGCGAGGAGCCTTTGCTGCTGGCCGCCGAGTTGACCTGGCGTTGGTGTTTCGGTCTCGCGGCATGGCTCATCGCGCTGCTGGCTGTGACCCTGTTCCTTGATAGCCTGACGATCTCTGAGCTCGACCGCTTCCTTCTGGGTACCATGAGCCCCCTGCTCGAGCACTCTGCCGTGAAACACATCTTCCATGGCGCGCTGCTTCGCGTTCTGTGGATGAAGTTCATTGTGCTTGTCGGTCTTTCGGTCCTGTGGGCTTCTGCTGCGGCTGTTGGCCGCGCGGCGTCTCTACGGTGTCTGGTTTCTCTTACCAATGGCGACGACCGCGACGAAGAAGCTGGCTGGCAATTCCGGCCAATGTTCCAGCTCCACCTGGTGCGCGCGCTTTGGATGTGGATCGCCTTCGGCTGCCTTACCGCTTCGCTTCTCCTCGGTCATGACATGATGCAGCAAGGCCGCGCCGCCCGCGGCGCATTCTTCTACGTCTTCGGATTCTCGCTCTCAGCTGTGTTTGGGGTAACGCTGAATTGGATCTTCGGACTGGCGCCGCTGTTTTGCATCCGCAATCAGGTCACCACGCACGATGCGCTCGCCCTCACCATCGATTTCTGTGCGCGCCAGACAAAGCGGCTCCTGGGATTGAGTATTGCTTTTCTAGCTGTGCGGATCGTCTGGTTTGGCTCGATGTTTTTCGTCGTGCTGGCACCCACCGGCCTGGGAAAACACATCGCCTTAGGGTGGCAATTAATCCTGATGGGATTGCTTGCCCTGATTTACTTCGCGGGAGCAGATGCGCTCTACATCGCTCGCCTCGGAGCTTTCACAGCGCTTGCAGACTCGCAGCCAGTGCCAGAGTTAGTTCTGGAGCCAGAACCGTGGACGCCTTACGTTCCACCCCAAAACACCACCGGCATTGAGCCCCTCTAGAACTTCAACTTAGCTTGGAAAGTGTTACGAAATTAGTGTCGCCGCGATGCGGCTCCAACATTTATCCACTTGCTCCTGCGGTTCGCGGCCCCGAGCTAACGTTGAAGCCCGCCGCTGTGCGGCTCGTTGATCTGTCCTTGATTGCGTAGTGTCCTAAGTGCTGCGACTAAATACGAATTGCTAGTGTAGTGTCCCATAAATAAGTTGCAATAATGCCAGGCCAACGGTAAGCTGCTATATGCTTACCGGACGCCCCAAACCGAGCCTGGAACTGGCCGCCGACGAACGCCTACAACTCAACAGTCTGGCGGCTTCGCGGACGCTGCCGCATGCTCTAGTCTGCCGTGCCAAGGTGGTGTTGTGGTGCGCTGCGGGCCAGAGC
>DASRAA010000055.1:0-15489 GCA_035638375.1 Binatia bacterium
GATAGATGCCGGCGCTGTTCTCCATCGTTGTCTGCATTTCTGTTCTGATGGTGGCAACGCGTTCGCGGCCGCCAACTTTGCGTAGGAACTCGGATTCGAGGCGGCGCTGCTCGTCGCTAGCGAGAGCAGCGACCTTGCCATCGGGCTCCGGCTGTTCGGAAGCGTACGTTGCTGCGGCCCGGCCGGCGCGCGCGCCGAAGACCAGACATTCCGGAAGCGAGTTCGAGCCGAGGCGATTGGCGCCGTTGATGCTCACACAGGCGACTTCGCCGGCGGCGAACAGGCCTGCCAAAGGCGTCGCTCCGTTGATGTCGGTGCTGACGCCGCCCATCATGTAATGCACCACTGGACGAACCGGAATAAGCTCTTTCACCGGATCGACGTTCTGATACTTCATGCACAGCTCGCGCACGAAGGGCAGCTTGGCGTCAATTAGCTTTTCGCCGAGGTGGCGAAGATCGAGATGAACGACCGGGCCGTAGGGAGTTTCAATTGTGCGGCCCTTCTGATCCTCTTTCACGAAGGCTTGCGAGAGGCGATCGCGCGGTCCGAGCTCCATCGAGCGCAGGACCGGCTTAGGTTCAGGAGTGCCGAGATTGTAGTCCTGAAGATAGCGATAGCCGTCTTTGTTCAGCATGTAGCCACCCTCAGCGCGGGCCGCTTCGGTGATCAGAATGCCAGTAAAAGGCAGGCCGGTGGGATGGTACTGGATGAACTCCATGTCTTTGAGCGGGACACCAGCGCGATAAGCCAGCGCCATTCCATCGCCGTTCTTGATACTCGCGTTGGTGGTGAACGGAAAGACACGGCCGCAGCCACCGGTACACAGGATCACGGATTTTGCCGTGATGGCTTGGATTTTGCCCGACATTAGCTCGATAGCAACCACGCCCAAAACGCGCCCCTCATCCACCAGCAACTTGGTGACGAACCACTCGTCGTATCGGGTGATGGGGTCGTATTTCATCGAGGTCTGGAACAGGGTATGCAGCATGTGAAAGCCGGTCTTGTCGGCGGCAAACCATGTGCGCATTTTCTTCATGCCGCCGAAGGCACGCACCGCGATATGGCCGTCGGGTTCGCGGTTCCAAGGGCAACCCCAGCGTTCCAGTTGCAGCAGTTCTTGAGGAGCTTCTTTGACGAAGGCCTCAACGGCGTCCTGGTCGCTGAGCCAATCGCCCCCGGAAATCGTGTCGTAGGCGTGCTCGTCGAGGCTGTCGTCGGGCTTGGCGACACCGGCGGCGCCGCCCTCGGCGGAAACCGTGTGGCTGCGCATGGGGTACACCTTGGACACGACCGCGATGCGGAGTTTGGGATTAACTTCGGCGGCGGCTATGGCGGCGCGCAGCCCCGCGCCTCCTCCACCGACGAGAAGAACATCGTGCGATAACGTATCCATGGGTCCCCACGGGCCCGTGCACCAAACCCGTGAGAGGCCTGGCCCAAGCCTGAGTGTCCGACATTTTTAGTCATGAGGCGCGCGGAAGTCAAACAGAAATTGCGGGGTGTGGAGAGCCCCACAATCGGCACAGTCGCTAACGCCGGGAATGTCAGTTCATGGTAGCCAGCACGTCGAAGTTGTAATTGATCATGGCGCGCTTGGGCTTTTCTTTCACGCCCTTCAGTGAAACCTTCTGCTCGACCGTCATATTCCCGGCTGGCCGGGCGGAGCCGAGACGAACGACCTGACCGTTCGCGAGCTCCAGATAGATGGGAACCAGCATGCGGAATTCGGGACTCACTCCGGATTGATTCAGCTTCATGATCAGGACGAATCGCCATCGGGGCCGGGCTCGAAGCTGTAATCGAGTTTGTAATTCGGCAATTGCGTGCCATACACGTATTCGTTGAAGAACCAATCCATCTTGTGATTGCCTTCGAGGTCCATCGCCGGCGTCATGTGTTTCTCTGCCACCGCCTTGAAGTCTTCCGTGGTAGCAGACTGGCCCGCATAAGTCGTGAGGAAGTCGCGCATCGTTTCTTTGAAGCGCTGGTCGCCGGACTGGCGGTCGTAAATCATCATGCGAACCATCTGAAGGACGTATGCTCCTTTGGGGTAGATAAGCCGCCGCGTGATGCCGAATCCTTCGCGGCTATTGTTGAGGCGATAACCCATGGTTACTGGCCCTGCATCGATGGCGCGATAGCCTTCCTTGTTGCGCTCGGTCAGCAACTTCAGCTCGTCATTCCAAAACTTTGCGTACCTTTGCGGCTCCTTGTTGTACAGGAATTGGATGTAGAGAGAAGCCGACATTTCGGCGAAGCCCTCGCTCATCCACTGATCGCGGTAGGAATTGAAGCCGACCATATGCCCCCACCACTGGTGAGCGACTTCGTGTGGAGCAACGATGGAGAAGTAGGCTGAGGTATCGGGATAGCCAAGGCAGTGACGAACGGTATCGTCGAACAGATAGGTGATGGGAAGATAGACCAGCATGGGCCAGGACTGGCCGTAATTGCTGGCGGTCTGCTGCGTCATGGCAAGTTGCTTGTAAGGCAGAGTGCCGAAATATTCGGAAAAGACTGCCAGAGAATACTGCGCCTCTCCCAGGGCCTTTTTGTTCAGGATGGTGGTATTCATCGAGCCCACAGCACAGTTGGATCTGATGTGGGAAGTTTCCAGCCCGCCCATCGGATCGCCAACTTCGCTTTGCTTAACCGAATCTACCCAACTCGGTGGGTTAACGTTTGCGTAAGAAGACACATCCATGGGCGGTTTGGCAACTTTTCCGTCCTCTTTTTTGAAGGACCCAAAATTGAAACCGGCAACCGCGAGGGGCGATTCCGATTTCCAGACGGTGACGTTGTGGCCGCCGTCACTCGTTTCGCTGATGCGCGTGCCCGTGGCAGCGATAATCATTCCCTTGGGAATGCGGAAGGTCATGTCGTAATTGGTGTACTCGCCAAAATCTCCCGCAGCAGAGTTCGGATACCAACTGGTGCGGGCGATCGGATAGTAATTTCCCGCGCCTTCGGCTGAGACCGCATCTTTACCGGCGTACTTCACGGTGATCTCATAACGTTCGTCCTTTCCCAAAGGACGGGAAAGAATTACCCAGAATTGCGGATCTTCGTTCTTGTCTTCCTGGATGAAGTTCAAGGATTCGCCGGACTGTCCGGTGACGCTGGAAACACGCAGGGTCCGAAATAAGTTGAAGGGAACGACTTTCGATCCGGGTGCGCGGGAGACGAAGGTGACGACTGCTTTCCCGTCCAGATGCCCCGCTTTGTCGAACTCCGTATCAAGTTGCTGGTGATCGATGTGAATTACCCCATTCTTTTGCCCGCTGGTGGCAGCTCCGCTGGCGTACTCAGGAGTGTAGTGAAACGCAGCCCAAATGCCGAGCTTGTTTTCGTTGTAAGTTTCCAGCGAAATCTCTTCCGGATAGACGCTGGGAGCCCCGTGCGGATCGATGGTGAAAAGCGTCTTGCGGTCATAATGTTTGCCATGAACGAACGCCACAAACAGACCTCCAGGCTCGGTGCTGGCGACGTCTTGTAGGATGCGCGCGTCGAGGTTGTAATTGACTTCCTTTCGCATTACTTTGGCGCTGTTGTGCAACAGATCCAGGTCGCACGGAGCGTTGGCAGGCTTACCCGCTGACTTGAGCTCCTCATAAGTGTTGTCGGTGAAGCGCAGCACAAGATGATCGAATGTCTCTGCGTATTCCTTTTCTTTGGTGAACACCGAGAGACTTGTCCGCTCGGAGGCAATGGGCGGATCGAGCAACAATTTGCCATCGCCCACAAAAACCGCGCCCGTCACCTTGTTGTTGACCGGAGTGACAAAGCAGAGGGTACCTGCGTTGAGCAGAAAGGTGGCAGAATCGCGTTTGAAGCGAAGGTTTTCGACGGTGATGCTGCCGGACTGCAGACCAATGTTGCGTAACTGCTGGTAATTGCCATCGCTATTAGGGGTGGTTTGTGCGAACAGAATGGAGGAGAGAAAAAAGAAGACGCAGCTAAAGCTCGTAGCGGCGCTAGCTTTCATGGGGAGAAGGTAATCTTGCGCTAGGTACTTGGCAATCCCCTAAAAGTCTGGACTTTCAAATTGCGCATATACTCGGCGTCTGCCTTCAGGGCTTCCAGCGGCGGTACATCGAAGTCTTCCTGCTCAACGAAATAATGAGTGATGTGACCCTTCGCCGCCGCCACGAAAATGGCGTGATAGTCGACGGTGCCGTGGCCCAGCTCGGTGGACTTCGGATGTTCTGCGCCATTCTTCAGGTCGAAGTCTTTCACGTGCAGCATGGAGATGCGGGTCGGATACTTGGTGAGATATTCCGCCGGATTGTAGCCAGCAACGGCGACCCAGCCGCAATCCATCTCGAAGGTGACGAGATCGGGATCACTAAGGCGGACGAGTTCGTCATATGGCACAGTTTTTCCGATCTTGCGGAATTCGGTGGTGTGGTTGTGGTATCCAAAGTGCATACCCCGGGCTTTGACCTTCGCACCGATCTGGTTGAGCTGCTCGGCGTTCCATTTCCAGTCGTCGAGGGTGAATGCGTCCACCCACGCCTGGTGGTAGGCGGGGTCCTTCGGTGGAACTTTTACGCGCGAGGGGTCTTTCAGTGCTGGTGACGAGCACACCAGGTATTGCAAGCCCAATGCTTTTGCATAGTCGAGGATTGATTCGAGTCTAGGCTGCAGCAGATCCATCCCATAGTGCGCGCTCACACAGCGTAGGCCAGCCGAGTCCATGGCTTGCTTGAAATCGGAGGCACTCAAGGTGTAGAAGCCCGCAGCCTCAACCTCTGTATAACCCGAAGCGGCGATGGCGCGGAGTGTGCCCTCGAAGTCCTTGGGCAGTAATTCGCGTACGGAGTAAAGCTGCAGCCCAAGTGGAAGGCCAAGCGGATAGGGCGCGGCAGCGAAGCCATTGGGGATCGCCAGCATTGCGACGCCGGCGGCTCCGGCCAGCTTTATGAACTCTCTGCGTGAGGTGGTCATGGTGGTCCTGTGCGAATTTGACTGTACAGCATCTTAGGGCTTGAGACAGCTCAACTGACAAAGATTCGGGGCAGCCTAAAGACCGCCCGAGCTGAATGCTAAGTGCCAGCCGCTAATTCAGCACATAAATGTTCTTTTTCGCGCACCACCTCGAAGAGCGCCTTCTGCGTCTCTTTTAGTGACAGCAGCGAGCTGTAATCGTCTGGCAGGATCTTCTCGAGTTCCAGATCGCCAATGCCGGGACCAACGAGGTCCAACTTTCTTGTCAGACATGCTGTGCTCCTTGATTTGCGGTCGGTGCACGGCGGGCTGCGCTGCTGGCTTGGGTGCCCCATCCCTTCGCCTTGCTTTGGTGAAAGGATGGATGAAAGGCAGGCCGTACACGGCCACGCTAATGAAACACCTGTTACAACCGATTGGCAGTGTTGGAGGTCACGTTGTGCTGTGCCGACGGGCTGGGCAGCAGTTCGCTGGGGCCATGGGTAAAAGCGGGACGTGTGCTATATGCTTAGGATTATGCGGGTAAAAGTGCAGTACCTGGGCATGTTGCGTGAGTTGGCTGCGCGCGAGAGCGAAATTGTTGAGGCCCGCAGCGAGACTACATTGGGTGAGCTATATCTCGCACTGCAACGCCGGATTCCGCAACTTGGAGAGTTTCACCAGGCGATTGCACTGGCCGTGAATTATGAGTACTGCGGACGCGAACGGGTGCTGCGGGAGGGGGATGAAGTGGCGCTCATTCCCCCGGTAAGCGGCGGAGCGACGGAGGCTGCTGCCCCCGCACAAGCCCCGGCAATGCAGACGATGGAGCATGCCGCCGTGGTGCGGCAGCCGATCGATCGGCAGGCGGTCATTACGGGAATACAAAAGCCCGACGATGGTGCGCTGGTCGTGTTCGATGGAGTGGTCCGCAACCAGACGCGTGGACGGCGCACGCTCTACCTCGATTACTCCGCGTACGAGCCTATGGCTCTGCAGCAGATGGAGCAGCTCGCGCAACAGGCCCTGGCCAACTTCAAGATTCGTGATGTATGGATTGTTCATCGCCTCGGCCGCCTGGAGATCGGCGAAACGAGTGTTTATATCGCCGTTGCCTCGCCGCATCGCGCTGCTGCTTTTGAAGCTTGCCGCTGGGTAATTGATACGCTGAAGAAAACGGTTCCGATCTGGAAAAAGGAATTCTTCGAGGACGGCGCAGTGTGGGCCGATGGCGAGCCGTTTCCCCCGGAAGTGCCATTGGCCGGAAGCGCGTCAAAGTAGTGGAGTCAGGGTTACAGTAGAGCGAATGTTACCCTTCTTGCTGGTGGATTCTGGCCTCTCCGAAGCCCTAAGGCGGATGGCGAGAGCCTTTGGTTTGCTCGGCCTGCTGGTCGCTCTATCCTCTTGGACGACGGCCCAGAGCACTGTGCCGCGCCCGCCGAACGCTGACAAGCCGGCTTCAACCGGGGCTGTTCCACACCCACCCGAGAAGCAGCAGACCGAAGCGCCACCCGATGACACGAACACCACGATTCGCGTCAACGTGAAGCTGGTCAATGTGTTCTCGACGGTAACGAACTCGGGGGGCGCGCCGGTATCTACGCTCAAGCAGGAAGATTTCCAGATTTTCGAGGACGGAAAACCGCAGAAAATTGCAGTATTTCAGCGCGAGTCGGAGTTACCTCTGTCCATCGTGATCGCCATCGATTGCAGCCTGAGCACGCGCAACAGCCAGCGGCTGGAGCTGGAGTCTGCGCGACGGTTTGCGCATGCGATTCTGCGGCCCATCGACGGCGTGTCGCTGTTCCAATTCAGCGAGGTTGTCGATCAATTGACCCCTTTTACCGCCGACATTCACACCATCGATAAGGGCATTAGCCGGGTACACACGGGAGCGGCGACAGCACTCTATGACACGCTCTATCTCGGTTCTGAGGCCCTGCTCGACCGCCGGGGGCGCAAGGTTATGGTAGTGATCACCGATGGTGGAGACACCGTCAGCAAAACGACTTACCAGGAAGCCGTGCGCGAAGCACAGCAGGCCGAGGTCATCCTGTACAGCATCATTATCGTGCCGATCGAGAGCAATGCCGGACGCGACATTGGCGGCGAACATGCACTGATCCAGCTTTCGCGCGATACGGGCGGCAAGTACTTCTACGCCAGTTCATTGGATCAGCTAGACTCTGCATTCCGCCAGATCAGTGACGAGCTGCGCACGCAGTATCTGATCGCCTACTACCCCAACCAACGACTGTCGGATTCGGAGTTTCGCCGCATCGAGGTCAAGGTCGATCCCGCCACCAAAGATTATCCCGACCCCTCCGAGCTACAGGTGCGGCACCGCAGCGGGTACTACACTATGCCAGCGAAGTAAAGACGCTCTTCGCCTTTTAGCTCTTCGCCTTTTAGCTTTTCGGTTTAGCTTTCGTTTTTCGCTCGTTACTCGTCGCTTTTCGCGCCTCTTTTCTAGCGAAGAGTAAAGAGCGAATAGGGTCTAGCCTTTTTTGTTACACTGCGCTTTCGGCGTGATCACGCCGCGAGGGAATGATGGCAAACCCAACGCAACCGTCGATCCAGCTGACGAACACCAAGGATTACCGCGAGAACTACGCTAACAGCGTTCAGGTCCGGGTCAACGTTTGGGATTTCTTTTTGGTCTTCGGCACGCTGCAACAGCAGGACGAGTCCAAGGTCGAAGTCAGCAATTTTCAGGGCATTTATCTGAGTCCGCAGCAGGCGAAGGCGTTGTACACCATCCTGCAGCAAAACCTTGTGAATTATGAGACCACCTTTGGCGAAATCAAGCTCGATCCGCGCATGAGTCCAGTCGGCGGACCCATCCACTAGCCAATGGAAGATGGGCGTTCGCAGCCGCGAGGAACGCCGCTGCCGCACCTTGCATCTCCGAATTCCAAGCACGCCGGCTGGGCTGCGGCCCGCGACCAGGTGCGGGCATTCTCGCTTATCTTCACTTGCCTGTTTGTGGCCCACGCTCCGCTGCTGCGCTTACCCTATTTCTGGGATGAAGCCGGATACTTTATTCCGGCCGCACGGGACCTCCTGCTCACCGGCTCTCCGATTCCGCACACAACCCTGTCGAATGCGCATCCGCCGCTGGTGATGCTGTGGCTGGCATTCTGGTGGAGGTACAGCGCCTTCACGCCCGCGGTCACGCGCACAGCGATGCTGCTGGTGGCGGCTTTCGCACTGCTAGGGGTGTGGCGACTGGCGCGACAGGTAGCGAACCCTGTGGTTGCTATAGCTACTGTCATCTGTACGGCGGTTTACCCTGTGTTCTTCACTCAAAGTTCGATGGCGCAGCTCGACACCATGGCCGCTGCCTTCACGCTTTGGGGATTGGCGATGTATGTGGAGCGGCGCCCAGCAGCAACCGTGCTGTTTCTGGCGCTCGCGCCGATTGCGAAAGAAACCGCGATTATCACGCCGATGGCACTGCTGGGATGGGAAGTAGTGTGCCCGCTATTGCGCCGGACCGATCTGTGCTTTCAGCGCTGCGATAGGCTAAGGACACTTTCGTTAGTTTTGTGCTGGCTACCGTTACTGCTCTGGTTGGGATATCACCGGCACAAAACCGGATATCTCTTCGGCAATCCTGAATACCTGCGTTACAACCTGGGTGCGACGCTCACACCGCTGCGGGTTGTGCTCGCGCTGCTGATCCGGCTCTGGCACCTCCTGGGTTACCTGAACCTTTTCGTGCTGACGCTGCTCACGATGTATGCAATGTCACAGCCGCCATTGCTGGAGCGCAACGGCACCGAGCGACAGCGTATCGCGATTCCAGTGCAATTGGTGTTTGGGGCCGTGATCCTGGCATACATGGTGGCACTCTCCACCGTAGGCGGCGCGGTTTTAGCGCGCTACATGCTACCCGTGCTGCCGTTGGTTATCCTGATATGTGTTTCCACTTTGCGACGCAGGCTACGGCATTGGGTATGGGCCGTTGCTGCCGTCTGCGCCGCATTCGTCTTTGCCCTCTTCGCTACCCCGCCATACCGGATTGCTCCCGAGGACACGCTGCTGTACCGCGACTACATCCTACTGCACAAACAGGCGGAGATGGAGATCGCCCGCCGCAATCCAAATGGCCGAGTTCTGACGGCTTGGCCAGCGTCGGACGAACTGACCCGCCCGTTTCTCGGCTATGTCGCGCAGCCGCTGAACGTGGCACGTGTGGAAAACTTTTCGCAAGCAGAGACGGAACGTGCCTCCCAAGCAACCGAGCAATTTGACCTGGCTTTCCTGTTTACGACGAAGTGGCAGCCTCCGCGGCCAATGTGGCGATCACTGCCGTTTGGCGAGGCGCTCCAGAAGCGGTTCTTCGACTACCACGAAGACATGGATCCGCAGCGGGCAGCGGAGCGGCTGGGCGGCCGCATCCTTCGGTACGAGAACCGCAACAATGAATGGGTGGCTATCATTGCGATCGAAAGGGTGGAGAATGCACAGAACCTGACGCCCTAAGTCTCTTGCGTCACGCGGGTGGTGCCTTGCACACTGAGTCGGTGGACTTCGTAATCCGCGATTACCGCGCCGCCGACTTCGATCGCCTCTGGAAGATTGACCAGCTCTGTTTTCCGCCAGGCATTGCGTATACGCAAATGGACTTGACGGGTTTTGTGACCCGGCGCAAGGCCATCACCTTGGTTGCGGAGTTCGCCGGAGATGGCTTTCCTGCGAGTGCGATCGCCGGATTTGCCGTGGCGCAACCGATTCGCCGTATCGGGCGCATTCTGACGCTCGACATACTTCCTGAGGCCCGTCGCCACGGGCTTGCCACCAGGCTCATGCAGGAGTGCGAGGCTCGCCTGCGCGCTTCTGACTGCGGACAGGTCTTCTTGGAAACGGCAGTCAGCAATGAAGCTGCTATCGGGCTCTACCACAAACTCGGATACGAGATCATGCGCAGGCTGCCGATGTATTACTCAACCCATGCGCTTGATGCCTTCCTTATGGGGAAAACCTTGTAGGTGGTCTGTTATCCTCGTGGCCATCCATGAAAGTCGCGATCCAGGGCGAGTTGGGCTCGTTCAGTAACGAAGCCGCGGTGCTTATGCTGCCGCGGGCCAGGGTCATTCCGTGCGCCCGCTCGGCTGAAGTGTTCGACAGTGTTGAGGGTGGCAGCGTTCAGGCGGCGGTTATTCCTATCGAGAATTCTCTGGCCGGTTCAGTAGCCGAGCACTTCGATCTGCTGCTGGCGCGCAACGTCTTCATTCTTGGCGAGATGCACCTGCGCATCCGTCACAACCTGATTGCCCCGCCCGGTGTGAAGTTGGGGGACATAAGGCGGGTGTTCTCTCACCCTGTAGCGCTGGACCAGTGCCGGAATTTATTCCGCACCCATCCCAAAATCCAGGCAATGCCGTTTTACGACACGGCGGGCAGTGTTCGCCACGTCCTGAGCGAGAAGCTGACCGATGCTGCCGGCATCGCTTCCAAGGGAGCTGCTGCCGAGTATGGCGGACGGGTGCTGCTGGCCGGAATCGAAGACGACCAGCAGAATTACACCCGCTTCCTGCTCATCCACCGATCGAAGAGAACTGCCAAGGGAGCCAACAAAACCTCCATTGCCTTTGCCTTGAAGAACGTGCCCGGCGTGCTGTTTAAGGCGTTAAGCGTATTCGCGCTGCGGGACATCAGCCTGAGCAAAATCGAATCGCGGCCGATGCGGGGACGGCCATGGGAATACGTCTTCTTTGTCGATATCCTCCGTGGGGACGATGAGGCGGCGCAAAATGCCCTCCGGCATTTGAGTGAAATCGCTGAGTTTATGAAGGTGCTTGGCGTTTATCGGGCAGCAAAAGCCCATTAGCCGAGGCGATGGACTCATTTGACATTGGCGATATCGCTTTGCCAGCTCCCTGTTTGGGGAATCCTCAAGAACTTAGTATGCACAGAGGATTGTCGGTGTCCTTTTCCTTGAGTACAATCCACTGCGCTCGAAAAATGGGTCTCGGAAGTTCGCTCAGTAATCATTCGTACGGCCATGACGACGTATTTTTCGGGTGCGGTGGGCCGAGGCTCGCGACGAGGACGTAGGAAGCTACATAGATTACCTAGAGGTCGGCTGCAACTTTAGTTACCCGGGGCTCATCAAATCTTGAGTGTAATAGACTCAAGGAGTCATATGTCACACGATAGCAACAAGATAGAATCGAAACAGAGCGACTTGAGTAACGACCCGGAATTCCGGAATGACAGCAACGAGGCCCGTACTCTGCCGTTGTTGCCGGTGCGCGATACCGTCCTTTTCCCCCATGCGGTGTTGCCTTTGACGGTGGGTCGTGAGAGCTCGGTCCAGCTGATCAATTCGCTGGGCGATGACAAGACCATTATCGTGGTGGCCCAAAGAGAAGCGCGGGTCGACTCTCCCCAGCCGACTGATCTGTTCACCGTCGGCAGCCTGGCCGTAGTTCACAAAGTTGTGCGCATGCCCAACCAGAGCCTATTTGTCTTTGCCGAGGGTCTGGAGCGCGTCAAGGTCACCGAGTACACGCAGCTCAATCCGTTCATGCGGGCGACGGTGGAGTCTATCCCGGAGATAAACGCTCCGCAAAATGCTCAGATCGAGGCGCTCCAGCGAAACGTTTTGACACTGTTTCAGCAGATTGTCGCCGGATCACCGACCCTATCGGACGAGCTCTCTACGGTTGCCTCCAATATCGAAGACGCCGGTCGCATGGTGGACTTCATTGCGTCGTCGTTGCCGTCTCTCTCGACCAAAGACAAGCAGGATGTGCTCGAGACGCCCGATGTACAGGTACGACTGGACAAGATTAACCAGCACCTTGCGAAAGAGCTGGAGGTCCAGCAACTGCGCAATAAGATCCAGAGCGAAGTGCAGGACCGCGTGCAGCAGACGCAGCGCGAGTACTACCTGCGCGAGCAGATGAAGGCCATCCAGAAGGAATTGGGCGAGCAGGATGAGACCACGCGCGATACGGAAGAGCTGCGCCAGAAGATTGAATCCGCCGGCATGCCCGATGACGTGAAAAAGGAAGCGCTGAAGGAACTCGGCCGGCTGGCGCGCATGTCGCCGATGGCGGCTGATTACGGCATCACGCGCAATTACATCGAGTGGCTGGCGATTCTGCCCTGGCAGAAGTCATCGGGTGTTGAGGTAGATATCCCGAAGGCGAAGGAAATTCTCGACACCGATCACTATGACCTGGAGAAGGTGAAAAACCGGATTTTGGATTACCTATCGGTGCGCCGCCTCAAGCCCGGAATGAAGGGGCCTATCCTGTGCTTCGTTGGCCCTCCGGGCGTAGGCAAAACCTCGCTAGGCAAGTCGATTGCGCGGGCGTTGGGACGGAAATTCGTGCGCCTCTCGCTGGGCGGTGTGCACGACGAAGCGGAAATCCGAGGACATCGTCGCACCTATATCGGCGCCTTGCCCGGCCAGATTATGCAGGGCATACGGCGCGCCGAGACCAATGACCCAGTGTTCATGCTCGACGAAATCGACAAGGTGGGAAGGGACTTTCGCGGCGATCCGGGGTCAGCGCTGCTGGAAGCGCTCGATCCCGAGCAGAACTTCAGCTTCCGAGACAACTACCTCGATGTGCCGTTCGATTTATCGAAGGTGCTGTTCATCACCACTGCGAATCAGCTCGATCCGATTGCCGAGCCTCTGCGCGACCGCATGGAAATCATCGAGCTGCAAGGCTACACCGAGGAAGAGAAGGTACACATTGCGTTCCAATACTTGATCCCGCGGCAGATCGAGGAGAACGGAATCACCAAGGAGCAGATCGAGTTCCCTGAGGAGACGGTTCGTTTCCTCATCCGCCACTACACGCGCGAGGCTGGTGTGCGCAGCCTGGAACGCACGATTGGAACCATCTGCCGCAAGCAGGCGCGCCGCATTGCGGAAGGCAAAACCGACAAGCTAATCGTGACACCTGATCTCGTGCAACACACTGACATGCTCGGCGGGATAAAGATCCGCACCGAGGGCGAAATTGCTGAGCGTACCAAGCGCACCGGTGTGGCAGTCGGTCTGGCATGGACGCCGACGGGTGGAGACGTCCTGTTCATCGAGGCCAATAAGATGAAAGGTAAAGGCGGCTTCACGATGACCGGACAACTGGGTCAGGTGATGCAGGAATCAATGCAGGCGGCTCTGACCTGGGTGCGTTCGAATGCCGCGGAGTTGGGAATTGACGAAGAGTTCTTCGCCAACCACGACATCCACATTCACGTACCAGCCGGTGCCATTCCGAAAGATGGACCCTCGGCAGGTGTCACCATGGCCACCGCTCTAGTCTCGCTGCTGACCGACCGGCGCGTGCGTCCGCTGACGGCGATGACGGGTGAGATCACCCTAAGCGGCAATGTGCTACCGATCGGCGGTATCAAGGAAAAGACGCTGGCGGCAAAGCGAGCTGGCGTGAAGGACATCATCCTGCCGGAAGACAACCGGCAGAATGTTCAGGAAGACCTGACACCTGAACAACTGCAGGGACTGACTATGCACTACGTGAAGTCGATTCCCGAGTTGCTGGCCATCGCCTTTCCATCTACTCCAGCGGAAGAGAAGCAGGACGAGGTTGTGCGAGAACAAGTGCTGACGGGCGCTCCTGCCGCTTAACCCAATTCGCGATGACAAAGGCCACTGGTTAAGGGTGGCCTTCTTTGTTTATGCAAACTCGACGGCTAGCACGGTGATATCGTCTCCTGCTACACCATTCGACCAGGCGCTGACTTCTCTACTGACCGAATGGCAGATTGCTTCGGCATCGCCGGTGCTTGCCAGGACCTTCTCTAGTCGGGCCCTGCCAAACTCCTCTTCGCCTCGCGTGGCCTCGACCACACCGTCGGTGTATAAGAGGAACCGATCTCCACGGTTAAAGCTCACTGGACGCGATTCGTAGCTGGCGAATGGCATGATCCCGAGAATCAGTCCGTTTTCGACGACGTCATCCACCGTCTTCTCAGACGCGCGGTAATGCAGCATAGGCGGATGCCCTGCGGCGCTGTAGTGAGCAGTGCCTTTGTCTAAATCAAGGAACAAGTAAGCGGCCGTCACAAACTGGCCCTGAAGCTTTCCTGACAGGACGGAGTTCAGGCCCGCCAGCACCTTCGCCGGATTGTCGGCGTGTTCGGCCTGCGCCGCGACGGCTACCTTGACCATCGAAGCAACCAGTGCGGCCGGTACGCCATGGCCCGAAACGTCAGCGATCAGCAAGCCGATACGCCGCTCGCCGATGAGCAGAAAGTCGTAGAAGTCTCCCGCTACCTGGGACATAGGTAAATATTGGGCCGCTACACGCAATCCCGGAACCTGCGGCATCTGTTCGGGAAGGATGGATTTCTGTATCCGGCGCGCAATCTCCAGTTCGTTGCGTATCGCCGCCAGTGCTTCTTCGGTATGCATGCTCCGACGCGCTACGAGGTACGCCAGCGAGCAGAGAAAGATAGCGAAGCCGACGAACTCGTAATCGGCGCTGTGCGGTATTGGCAAAAATCCTCGCACATTGTTGTAAACGACAAATGCTCCCCAAATCAGCAGTACCTTACGTAGGGTTTTCAACTCAGCCACGGCCCCAGAAGGCACAACGTACAAGTAGACGATTATGGCAACCGTAAAGGTGATCACCAGGACGTTATTCAACAGGTACAGGCCACGAACAACGTCGTCACTGGAGTGCAGAGCCAAAAACGCCATCGCCATCGCCACATTGACCGCCAGCAAGGATTTCGTGACCCAGTTGTGTGGCTTCGCTACCAGCCCCCAGCCAAACAGAACGGCGGGAATCCCAATCGTGAAAGTAACAAACGCGATTTGAAATTCGATCGCACCGGGCGACAAAAACAGGCTTGCTGATCGTGTCATCAGCAGAGCGCGATATCCGTAAAGAAGAGCCAAAAGCCCGAACCAGAGTCGGACGCGATCCTGAGACTTCCAGCGCAGACCCTGCACGAAAATCGATCCCAGTCCGATCGCCACGGAAACGATCGCGACCACGAGGCGAGCAGCATCGCCCAAGAGCAATTGCCGGAATAGGACTGCGGTCTCAGAGGGCATTTGCATGTCAATTCAGTCGGAATAGAACATAACTTTGGGCAACCGTCTCTGCAACGGGCGGTACAGTAGACTGCGGCGAAGGCCGCCGACTAGCGACTGGCCTTCAAGCGCTCTGCGGTTTCGCCGGGCGATTTCTGCCCATAGTATTGGAGATCGATGCGCCGGCCTTTGGGGTCGAAGATTCTGAACTTGGCCAACCCCATTTTTTGCAGCCGGTAGCACAGGCTCGTCGCGAGCACTCCAAAACCGTACTTCACGCTCCTGCGAAAGTTGATGGATGACGCTTCCTCAAAATATTTCGTAGGGCAGGAGACCTCGCCGATGCAAAAGCCAAAATATACACACTGGGCCAGGACCTGGTTATCGAACACAAAGTCATCAGAGTTCTCAAGAAGCGGCAACTTGACCAGAACCTCACGACTGAATGCGCGATAGCCGGTGTGATACTCCGACATTTTTGCGCCCAGCAAAAGGTTCTCGAATGCCGTCAGAAATCGGTTGGC
>DASRAA010000056.1:0-2607 GCA_035638375.1 Binatia bacterium
ACGCTAGTGCTGTATCGGACGCGCCCTGCCCGACTCCCGAAAATAGCCTGCCACTACTAGGGCGCGTCCGATACAGCTGTTTGAAGGAAGCCGCCGGTGAGGAATCTGTTATGCAAATTCAATGGGGTTGCGGTGATGAGAAAGATTTTGGGAATCAGTGGTAGAGCGAACCGAAGCGCCGTCCGGATTGGTTCGATGGTAGTTTGCGTGCGAAAGTTCGAAGCGAGGAGCTTGCTGAGGGACGACAGGGGCGCACCAGACCCGCAGGTGGTGGGAAGCAACCAGTGACGGAAATCGTAATTGGAGTTTCATGCAGCGGCTCCGGGGCGAGAGGGTGGAGAACGGAGTTGGAGTTGAGCTGCAGAACGTCTCTCGATGACTATCATGGGGCCGCCACATTTAGGACAGCGCCAAAGAGAACGCGGTTCCTTGACAGACGATGCCTGTTGTTCTGCCTGTGGCTGCGGTACCGCGCCGAGTAGTTGAAAGCAAAGCGGTAGGAGAGTGGCGCGACGGCGATTGGCAAGGAAGCCGAAATGGCGGATGCGGACGAAGCCTTTGGGCAGCGTGTGCAACAGGAAGCGGCGCAGAAACTCGTCGAGCGCCAGGGTCATCAACTTGTGTTCATTGTTGTCCGTGGAATCGCGCCAGCGAAAGGTGACTTGGTCAGCGGCCAAGGAGACGAGTCGATGGTTAGAGATAGCCACGCGATGGGTGTAGTGGCCTAAGTAACAGAGCGCTTGCTCGGCGCCTCCGAAGGGGCGTTTGGAGTAGACGTGCCAGTCGTTTCGGAACAGAGTTCTTATCCAGGCGGAGAAGGCTTTGGAGTGAGCGAGCGGTTTCAGGTTGCCGTGGAAGCCCAGCTTGCCCTGCCGGAAGTTGCGTTTGAGAGCGGACACAAACTTACCGCGAAAGACGCGACTGAGCACCTTGACGGGAAGAAAGAAGCGCGAGGGTGATGGAATCCAATGGGTGCGAGCGAGCGATAATCCGCCGGTGGGCACGACACAATGCACGTGCGGGTGATGTTCAAGTTTTTGATTCCAGGTGTGGAGCACACTGAAGAAGCCGATCTCGGCGCCGAGATGTTTGGAATCGCGAGCGACTTCGAGGAGAGTTGCGGCACTGGTCTGCAGCAAGAGATGGTACAGGAGCTTCTTGTTCTGTAAGGCGAGCGGCGCCAGTTCATGAGGTAGGGTAAAGACAACATGGGCGTAGCGTGTGGGGAGAAGCTCCTGACGACGCGCTTGGAGCCAACGGTCGCGGGCGTTGGCTTGACACTTCGGGCAGTGCCGGTTGCGGCAGCTGTTGTAGGAGATGGCCGGACGGTACCCACAGTCGATGCACTCATCGAGATGCCCGCCCAAGGCGGCGGTGCGACAGCGCGCGATGGCTCGCAGCACCGTGAGGTGTTGCCAGGTGATCCAGCGGCGATTTCGTTCGATGAAGGCGTGTCCTGCGGCGCGAATCAGCTCGGCCACCTCAAGTGGCGGCCGATTCATCTACGGGTTCTGCGGTGACTTGTCTTTCAACTGGAGCGAGTCCAACGGACTGGCGGTGGCATGGAGATGCCGTCGCGAGAGATGAAGATAGATCGCGGTCTCCTTTAGGTCGTGATGTCCCAGGAGTAGTTGAATGGTGCGCAGGTCAGCGCCGTTTTCCAGTAAGTGAGTCGCGAAACAGTGGCGCAGCGTGTGAGGATGAACCCGATTCTGCAGCCCCGCCCGCTGGGCGGCACGTTGGCACGCATACCACACGGCTCGGGGAGTGATGGGACGATTGGAGGTGTGCCGAGACCCGCCCGGGAATAACCATTCCCTGGGTTTGCGCTTCAGCCCACGCCAGTAGTCGCGCAAGGCTTCCAGCAGCCTGGGACTGAGCATGACATCACGGTCCTGACAACCTTTGCCACTGCGGATGTGGATCACCATACGTCGGCTGTCGATATCGGTAATTTGCAAGCGCGCCAACTCGGCACGTCGTACCCCCGTGCCATAGAGCGTCATCAATACCATGCGATGAAACCGAGTCTGGGACGAGTCGATGAGGTGAGCCACTTCTTCCGGGCTCAAGATGCTGGGCAGCGGCCGCCTCTTCTTCGGATAGGGTGTATCGGCCACGCTCCAGGCTTTCTTGATCGTCTGCGTGTAGAAGAACCGCAGAGCCGCGAGCCGTTGCGTGACAGTGGACGCGGCTAGCTTTCTCTCGCGGAACAAATACGCCTGATACTCGCGGATGTGCTCGGGAGTGAGTTGGTCCGGAGGGCGGTGGAAGTGACGCGCAAAATCCTCGATCGCTTGGATGTAGCAGTCGATGGTGGTCTGAGCGTAATTACGACGCTCGAGTTCTTCGAGCATCATTTTGCGAAGGTGGGTCATAGGTGTTCTCCTTATGACCCAACCTTATGCGCTCACCGCACACTGCCGACACCGAGCACGCGAAAGCGTCTGCCGTAAGGCTTCGTTCAAACGGGCTTGTGGGAAACGGCCCAGCTTTGAGTGTATTGTCGGCCACCCGTAGTTTCGGCATCGCCGATCGTGCGATCAGCACCGGTGGCTTGTGGAGAATGCAGTACTCTCCCCCATCCCTGACAACAATCGCTTGCCG
>DASRAA010000057.1:0-4582 GCA_035638375.1 Binatia bacterium
CACGCAGGCCGGTCTGATGAAGGAGATGAACTTGCTGCTCGCCAGCTTGCGCCGCGTCGAGGTGCGGATCGACCCTCAGACCATCACCGACTTCCTGAAGTGGAAAAACCGCCTAGCGGAATACAACGGCGGGCAACTACCAGAAGGCGTGACTGCGATTCGCGATGAGTGGAACCCACATCTCACCGCATGACACGAGGCGAATCGTTCGACTCCCTTGCGTTTCTTGGAATTTTGCGTAGCCTCCTTGCTTTCGGTAGAAAGCCGGATGAGGACGGTCTTTTCGAACATAATCCCGAACGCTGAGAGCTTGGGACAACGGAGAGTCCCAGAGCAACTACCTAGGCGCAGGTCGACGAAAGCAAGAGGATTGAGCAAAGCACCCAAATCCTTTGACTTGCGGTTGGCTCCATCAGAATCCCCTGACCGACCATGGGACCGACTGGTAATGGACTATATGCTTGGCAAAATGCAGTATGAGGCGCCTCACCGGCACTTCACCACGTGCCCTGTGCTGCCGCGCGTGAGCGCGTAGTCTCCGACGGCCTCGCTCTCCGATCCGGTCTTAATGTTCAGTCGCATCGTATCGCCGACGATGTCGCCCGAGTACGTAGCCGCCATTGTGGTCGAGGTTTTGTCTTTGCGCACCGGCCCCGGCTGCTCGCGCGTGAACATTCCTGTCAGCCGAAATTGGCCCTGCGCATCAACCTTCACCGGCTCGGTGATCGTTCCTGCGGCGCAGTCGAAGTCCACAGTGGCTCCATCGGTTGTGATCTGAAGGCGGATATGTTCGCCTCCCCAAGTGGTGCCGGCTGCACCAGCGGCTGATGCACTTGTCTGTGCGAACAGGGTTCCGCAGAGTGTTGCAAAGGTAACCACCAACAGCGTCAACAGGCGTGTGGTAAGCGGGCTTCTCATGACTGCCTCATTCTTCAATATCACGCCCTAAAACACAATGGCCGCAGACTCTATGGTCCACGGCCGAAATGAACTGCCAGTGCGCGAATTACGCTGTCGTGGTTCTAGGTTTCCCCTTCAGCGCAAACAGCACGATGTACAGATAGCAGATCGCAGGCAGGAAGAAAGCATGGTGAATGCCCATCCGGTCAGCGATGAAACCCTGTAGTAAGGGAATTATTGCGCCACCCACAATCGCTGTGTTCAACAGACCGGATGCCTCGCCTGTCAGCGGTCCCAGTCCTTCAATGCCCAGCGTGAAGATAGTTGGGAACATGATGGAGTTGAAGAAGCCGATGGCGAGGATGCTGACCATCGCTACGTTGCCGCTGGTTGCCATCGACACGCAAACCAGGAGCGCGGCGATTAACGCATTCCCTGCCAGCACTGCCCGCGGTGATACTTTGGCCAGCACATACGATCCGACAAAGCGGCCCACCATTGCCCCACCCCAATAGAACATCAGGAACTTAGCCGCCGTCTCCAGGTCGAGATTGCCGATGTAAGGCTCGTGCAGATAATTCACCAGAAAGCTGCCGATGGCCACTTCGGCTCCCACATAAGTGAAGATGGCGATCACGCCCATGACCAGGTTGGGATGCCGCCACACGCTATCGTGCTCCCCCTTGACTGCTTTATGTCCACCTTCGGCACCGGGAATATGCGGCAACTTGAACATGCCGATCGCAATGGCCAGCAGCACCAAAGCCCCCGCGATCACCATGTAGGGCATCTTGACCGACGATGCCTGCTCGATGCGGTAGGCCTGCAATTCCGCCGGGAGCATCTTGGCGACCTCCGCTGCTGTCTTGGGCGCCGTTGCCAGAATGAGAACACCGCCGATAAACGGCGCAATGAATGTGCCGAAAGAGTTAAATGCCTGCGTCAGCGTCAGTCGGGCAGAAGCGCTCTTCGCCGGGCCCAGCAGGGCCACATAGGGATTCGCGGCTACCTGTAGGACGGTGATTCCGGCGGCCAGAATAATGAGTGCCGTTAAAAACAACGGGAACGATGGCACGTTGGCCGCCGGGATAAACAGCAGAGCTCCACACGCCATGGTCAGCAAACCCGCCACCATCATCGGCTTGTAACCAACGCGTTCCGTGATGAATCCCGCGGGAATGGAAAATATCGCGTAAGCTCCGAAGAAAGCCATCTGCACCAGCATGACCTGCGCGTAGTTCAGGTCGAAAATCGACTTCAAGTGGGGAATCAGAATGTCGTTCAAACAGGTAAGGAATCCCCACATGAAGAACAGCGTGGTTACCATCGCGAGCGGGCCGCGATAGCTCTGTCCGTCACCCGTGGCGGTGTAGGTCTGGGAGGTCTGCTGAGTGCCGATGGCCATGTTCACCTGTTTGCGAGAAAGTGCTGCACGCTTGCGCGTACGGTTCGAAGTCTGTGCGCGGGCGCAATCCTTGTTCGCGCCCGAGACAAAGCCGCAAGTCCCTACTTCGACGGAATCTTATCAGCAATCCCCTCGAGCCGAATTTCACCCAATCAAGCTCAATGCGGAATGCTATTTGACGCTGGAAGCGGACGCAACCGCAAAATCGGTTCTTTGCAAGCTTCCTCTGTCCGGTCGGCTCAGGGTGTTGCCACGATCACCATAAACGGTATAAGCCGCTACTAGCACAAGCATGCCAAATTCGAGGGCCATCAGCCCTCTCTTGGTTTGCCGTCGCGCTTTCGACAGCATCACAGTCGAGGCCGCTACCAGGAAGAACCCCAGCAGGGCAGCTGCCGCATCACGGCGCAGCTCCATTTCGCTTCGACCGATTAGCTGTCGGCATTCGGGAGAGTCGATCGTCATCTGATGCGGCAGGGTCGCTGAATCGGGACTGTAGTTTTCTTGCAAACAGCTACTGGCCTGACTACCACGGAGGTCAAGTCGCCAACTGCCCAGATGCTCGCACCTGCGGCCATGAGTATTACCCACCAACTACACGACTAGCTCCCTGCTGATAACGAGGAATCTGGCCCCTATCATCATTGTCTCACTTGGAGAGGCGGCTTTGGTTGCGTTATGGCGTTGGAATCGAATTCCCAATTTCGTCCAACGTCTCCCGCATCCGGCGGACGGCTTCGCTATCTACACATTCGTATGACGGCGCAGGAGCACCCGGACTGCAGCCGAACCTGATCGGCGAAGTGCTCAGCGAGGCGTCGCACCGCGCCGAGAATGCTGTCAGGTGCACCTGATCACAACCCGTGTCGTCAATGAGCTGGCGCACGTTGTGCGGACGTACGCCACCTCCGGGCAAGATTTCAATCCTACCGTTTGATTGTCTTATCAACTGGCGAATCCGCTCGCGGCCTTCGAGCGCAACTTTCTGTTGCCCAGCGGTCAGTACGCGGGTAAGGCCAAGTCCAATCAGCCGCTCCAGCTCGCCGATCGCATCGGGCACCACATCGAACGCGCGATGGAACACGGTTTGCTTATCGCCTGCGATCTCTACCAGTCGTCCGCAGCGATGCACGTCAATGCTGCCGTCGGCTTGGAGAAAGCCGAACACGATGCCGTCTGCGCCACGCTCCAGCACCACCTCGGCATCGCGCTGCATCACCGCGAAGTCTTCCTCCGAGTAGCAGAAGCCTCCGGCGCGCGGCCGCACCATCACCATGATGGGAACCTGCACTCGCTTCTTGGCTTCGATGAGCGTGCCTTGCGAAGGAGTAAGCCCGCTGGTCACGATGGCGGAACACAACTCGATTCGGTCGGCGCCACCACTTTCGGCGGCAACGCAGTCCCCTACGGTGGAGGCAATTATCTCCAGCTGTATGCGGGCCATGCATGCACCTCGCCTGTGGTTTAAAGATAGACTTCTGTTCCAATTTGGTCGAGAAAATTGCGCATTTCTCTGAAGCATCGAGAAATGTCCGCACTCCCCTTCTCGAAGTGTTACGCTGGCCGCACATGAAGAAGCTGCTGGCGGCGGTCGTGATCCTCGGCTTGCTGTGCATTGCTACGCGCCTCGTCGGCCCATCCCTACTGGAGCACTCGCAAAACCACACGCTTGCGCCCGGCCCCTATCTCATCTCGCCGGAGGCCGCAGCGCTGCATCGCACACTCCTTGTCGCCGACATGCACGCCGATTCTCTGCTTTGGGGACGAAACCTGCTGAAATCCAGCCACGAAGGCCACGTCGATTTGCCACGCCTGCAGCAGGGCAATGTCGCCATCCAGGGCTTCACCGTATTCACCACAGTTCCACTTGGCATCAACATCGAGCGCAACGAAGACAAGACTGATCTGGTGCCCTACATCGGAATCCTGCAAGGCTGGCCATTCCGCGCCATCGGCAGTCCCAAAGGTGTTGCGCTTTATCAGGCGGAACGTATGCGGAGATTCGTGGAGAAGTCCAATGGCCAGCTCATGCTTTTGCGCACACGCGGTGATGTGGCCCGCCTCCTTGAGCAGCGACAAGCCGGCTCCCACGTTGTAGGAGCTCTGCTGGGCAGCGAAGGCGCCCAGCCGCTGGAAGGCGATATCTCAAACCTAGGCCCGTTGTACGATGCCGGCTTCCGCATGATGGCGCCCTCTCACTTCACCGACACCGCCGTCGGAGGCTCGGCCGCCGGCGTAAACAAAGGCGGACTCACTCCGCTCGGCCACGAATGGGTG
>DASRAA010000058.1:0-18441 GCA_035638375.1 Binatia bacterium
GGCCCGCAATTGCCTGCTATTGGCAAATGTTGGGACCGAAGAACATGTGTCTGCTCAAGACTTAAAGAAATGCGGCCCCGCATTACCGCGGTGCCGCATCCTTGCAGATGGAGGTTCAGTCTTTTTGTGCTTCTCGGAAGCCGTTCTAGAGGCAAGTCCTCGGCGACGCGCTCATCGTAGTCTTCCAACTCAGCGAGCAGGCCATCGTGCGAGATGTCCAGCGGGTGCGAATTCTTCCAAACTTCATGCGTAACTTGATGCAAGGCGCAAAAGAAAAAGGCAGCACACCAATGCTGCCTCGTACAACCGAATTACTGGAAAATTAGCCTGAGCCGAGAGGCCGCGGCGTGAATTGTCTCTTACTGCTTCTTCGTTGCTGCCCCGGTGCCTTTGACGCTGTGAGCCGCGGCCTGCGCTGCCTTGGCAGCCGCCTGTTCGCCCGCGCTAGGCTGCACCTTAAGAACAAAACTCGTCTGGGTTATCGTTCCGCCGCCGCCCTGAGGCGTGATGATCGAAGCGATGTAGTCTTTGTCGCCGTATTTGTTAAAGGTGACTTCCGTGTCTTTCACGGGCTTGCTCGAATTCACGACATCGACTTGAACGACCGCTTCGTTCTTCCCTTTGCCCCTGATCAGGATGGCATTGGCCTGTTCGCCACCGGTCTGTGTCACTGTGTACTCACCGGCGGGAAGTAGCTTGTCACCGGCATAGAACGCCATCGGGGCCTTGAATTTGACCTGGACGTCGTATCCCATGAACCCATTTGCCTGGGCGAATGCCGGCACCATCGCCAACAGCAATGTCAATCCCACCAAAACGGACATTATCCGCCTATTCATCATCTCTTCCTCCATCTGAGCCCCTGCAGGGGCGGATTGTAAGTTCGATCGCAATTGCAAAACACTCGTACGCGACGCGAGTAATCACACGCCGACGAGGGCGCGAGACCACCAGACAAAATCGATTCTTTACTGATCGCAAAAACTCGCGCCGCCTACTGATTCAGCAAGACCGGCGCAATCACCTGCTCAAACTATGGCCACCAGCTTACTAGCAAATCCTGAAAAACTCACCAGAAATTTGCCGGCTGCTGAATTCTGCCTCGGCCGCCAATTACACCGGAACCACCTCGATCACCTTGCTCCCGAGGTCTAATAGAGTGATGCGAAATTGCCTGGTCTGGCCCGGCCGCAACGGATCGGAAGCGGGTGAGGATCTTGCGGACTTGCCTTTCCAGCGGGCCATCAGCATGGAACTCATGTCGGCGACATTTCTGGCTGAGCCGCCTGCTTGGCGATACGTGCCCTCGACGTTTCCCGAGGGTGGAAGCGATCTCCCATACACTCCATTGCCGAATTCTACTTCCGCCGCTCCTGAATCTTCGGAAACGGTGACCACGCGGCCAGTCACGATATCGCCTTGGTGATGCTCCGCCAGATACTCATCCAAATCGGTGGGAATGAGCCCTTTCATGCTTAGCCTTATCAGGCGTTTTTCAGCATCGAGGGATACGACTTGTGCCTTCACCTTTTGCCCGACTTTGAGCATTTCCTGCGGGTGATTCAGTCGCTTCTCATCGGTGATGTCGCTGATGTGAACCAATCCCTCGACACCTTCGGCCAATTGCACGAAGGCACCGAACTTCGGCAGACTGCTGACAGGCCCTTCGACCGTTGCGCCGACAGGAAATTTCTGCATTGCATCCGCCCACGGATCACCCAGCGCTTGCTTGAGACCCAGTGAAATTCGGCGCTCGGAAAGGTTGATCCCCAGGATCATCGCCTCAACCACTTCGCCCGGCTTAACGAGGTCGGAAGGCTTTCTCACCTTCTTGGCCCAGGACATCTCGGAAATGTGAATTAGGCCTTCGACTCCGGGCTCCAATTCGACGAATGCGCCGAAATCGGCAATGCGACTCACAGGCCCGCGAAGTCGGTTGCCAACCTTGTATTTGTCCGGCACTGAATCCCACGGATGAGACTGCAGTTGTTTCATGCCGAGCGAAATTCGCTGCCTCTCCCTGTCGACTTTCAGAACTTTCGCCTCAATCTCTTGCCCTACCGACAGCACATTTTCCGGCTTGCCAACCCTGCTCCACGAGAGATCGCTCACATGCAACAGGCCATCGATTCCGCCAATATCGATGAATGCTCCATAATCTGCCAGACTGCCCACCGTTCCACGTACAATGTCGCCTTCCTGAATCTCGGCGTAACGGCGGTCTTTCGCCGAGCGCGCTTCTTCGTCGAGAACAGCGCGACGATCCAGAACGACTTCTTCGTCGCCCACATCGAGTTTGGTGATGCGGCACTGGACTTCCTGGCCGACCAGTTTTTCCATCTCGGCTGCCTCCCGAACTCCGCTGCGCGAAGCGGGCATGAACGCGCGGACTCCAATATCCACATTCAAGCCACCTTTGACCACGCCTGTCACGGTTCCGACGATCGTCGACTTCGCCACGAATGCAGCTTCCAGGGCAGACCAGTCCTTCGGCTGGGAAATGCGCGTGCGCGACAGTAGATAATAACCGTCGGCGTCGCGACCCTTGATTGAGACGATGAGTTTGTCGCCGGGTTTCGGTTGCGAGCCTGACTGGAACTCCGTGAGCGGCAGAATACCTTCGATCTTGTAGCCGATGTCGATAAGCACAGACTCAGCAGTAACGGCAACAACGGTCCCTTCGAGTTGGCGCGTGCCATCTTCTGCAGTTTGCCTGCGAGTACGCTCGTATTCGGAGAGCAGTTGGTCGAAGGATTCTGTTGGTTCGGAAAATGACTGGGCTTCAGGATCGATGGGATTAGACATGATAATTTACGACCGAATCCAGAATATCAGCGACGAGACAGTCCAAATTTCGATTTTTGGCCGATCCTTGTTGCCGAACTTCTCAACTTTCAACAACTTGCGAAGGAATTTAGGTCCTGTTCGGGTCCTGCAATCTCGCCTTCAGGGGATACCGACGAAAGGGGTCTAGAATCTTCCGCTGGATTCAGGCAAACCGAGGCGGTGCAAGAGCCTCTAACTACAGGTCTCTGGCCTATTTCCAATCTCAAAAGCGCAACCGCGCGGAACTTTGGTGGAGGTTTCTAATGAAGAAGATTTTGTTAATAGCCGTGTTCATGCTGGCGACGCTGATCTGGGCGGCGGCACAACAGTCCGGCAGTACCCCGGGGCCGAACAGTGGGCAGGCGACTTCCCCGAGTTCGCAGGCGCCGGGCGCGAGTCAATCGCAACCGTCAACGCCCGGCAGCGTTGACCAGGGCACGGGACAAAGTGGGTCCCAAAGCCAGGCAGCGAGTGCGCCTGTCACCGAAGGCTGCCTAGGCGGCAGCAACCCAAACTACACGCTGACGGACAAAGCTGGCACGACTTACAAGCTGAATATTCCCCAAAACGCCGATACGTCTAAGCTGGCGCAGCATGTCGGAGAATCGGTGAACGTCGCCGGCAATGTGAACTCCGGAAAAGCTGGCAATTCCTCGATCGATGTCCAAGGGATCGGGAAAGGAATGGGCAAGTGCCCAGGCAGTAGCTCGACTGGGGCGCAGCCACCGCCGAAGCAGTAGGTCGAACCGATCGCTCGCAGTTGAGAATCGCGGGAAAGCCGGGACTCTTTGTTCTTTCTTACGTAGTTACTACCCAAACGTCAGCAATTGGGTTCGGAAGCGACGGTGCTAGGTCACAGTGCGGCGCCCCTTCCTCTACTCCGTTAGACAGATCCGGCCCGCGCACGTCAAATGCGAGAAGCGAATTTATGGCGGCTGGGTGTAGTTAATAAGCGGCATTTCGAACAGATACTCGGTCGGATGCCAGTTCATCATTCTGGCGATAACGACGTTGATATTCTTGTTCCCACTCTATCGCCCAAAAGCGGGCGATAAGGGTGGGGCAGCCGGCTGTTGTGCAACTGTGCCGTCCCTGCGGGGCTCAATCAAATTTCCCACTTTACCCGGCACTCCGCCTTCGGCTGGGGTGCCGGGCTAATGTTGTTCCGTGCCTACGGCACTGGATTTCGCGATTCGTGTTCCCCACCTTTCGCCCCGATGAGCGGGACTTGTGTCAAGAAAATGAGGTTCTGAAAAAAACAGAGTTTCGTCGTTTCGTCATGAGTGGGTTAGTCGGCGCGCTCTATGCGCTGGCGCGCCGCTTCCATGTCTTTGTAGGGGTCGCGGCCAGTCACCTCTTTGTACCAAGCTGGATGATGCGTCCAGGCCCATGCTCGGCTGACAGTGCCACGGGTCATGGCCTGAATCGTGCCCGGCTCGCCGAAGGTGCTGAGATAGATGTGAAAGAAGATGCCGAACAACATGATCAATGCAGAAATGTCATGGATCACGTACGAAATCGCGACGAGGCCCCTGCCGAAGATCTCCGGGAACCACATAATGACGCCGGTGATGACGTAGGCGATGCAGCCAATGAAAATCTCCCAGAACTGCAGCTTCTGGCCGGCATTGAAGAACCCAACCGTATCCGGTTCCATGTCCTCTTCGTGGCTGATGTAGGCCTTCATGCGTTTCATCCACGAAGTATCGTCGGGAGTCCAGCGCATCACATTCCACCAATTCAGCGCCTGCAGAGCGAAGAAGATCACGAAGACCAGGCCAAACCACGGATGCAGCAGCCTGGTCATCGCTCCGCCGCCGAAGATCGGAGTAAAGAAACGGAAGATCCAAGGCAGGTAAATTCCGAAGCCCGACAACAGCGCGAGAAAGAAAAAGATGCCGGTCATCCAATGCAGGAAGCGGGTGTACACCGGGTGGCGCAACATCTCGCCTTCATATACGACGGTGCGCCCGAGACGGTCGATGGCGTTGGTGCGATGCTCGAAACGGTTGGCTGAGGTCGCCATCTAGTTCTCCTTCCCTGCCGTCGGCTGCGGAGGATCGATCTGTTTGACAGGAGGTGTTGGTTGCTCCCGGCGCGGTCCCTCGAACACGTAGTGCATCACTACGCCCACAAAGCCCAACATGGCCCCAATTAAACCGATGGGCTTAAAGAACTCCTTCCAAACGGTAAAGCTGAGCGGGATGCGCGGCTTGGCAGGAAGGTCGCCGTACTTTTCCGGCTTGTTGATGTCGTGCAGGACGTAGATCACGTGGGTGCCGCCGATGGTGTCAGGGTCGTACACGCCTGCTTCCTTAAAGCCCGATACGTCGCGCAGTTGGGCCGCGCGCTTCTCGGCGAGGAACTTCATGTCATCTTTGGTGCCGAAGTGCAGACATCCAGTCGGACAGGACTTGATGCAGGCTGGCTCCAGACCCGCGCCGACGCGATCGGAGCAAAGCGTACACTTGTAAACCTTCTTGGTACTCGGGTTGAACTTGGGCACATTGAAAGGACAGCCGGAAACGCAGAACTGACAGCCAATGCAATTCTCTTGCTGGAAATCGACGATGCCGTTGGCATACTGCACGATGGCGCCGTCGGCCGGGCAGGCGCGCAAGCACCCGGGATCTTCGCAGTGCATGCATTGGTGCTTGCGCATCAACCAGGCGAAGCTGCCGTCGGAATGCTGGGTCTCATTGAACTTGATGAGGTTCCAGTAATTCCAATTCGTGTCGGGCATGGTCTGGTAGGTATTGTCGAACATGGTGGGCTGGAACGGCATATCGTTCCACTCTACGCAGGCTACCTCGCATGCCTTGCAGCCGATGCAGGTGGTGGTATCGATCAGCTTGCAGACTTCTGGCTCGCGGGCCATGCCTTTACCAGCAATCGGGCCAGGGTGGGCTGAGATTTGCTGGATTTGCAGTGTCTTTCGGTCCGCCATCTCGCCCTCCTAAGCTTTCTCGAGCTTCACCAGGAAGCCCTTGAATTCCGGCGTGTACGCGTTGGGATCGGTGACCGTGGGCGTCACCAAGTTCACAGGCGTTTTGGCCGTTTTGTTGACATCTTCTGCGATACCGAGGAAGCCCCAGTGAATCGGCATGCCGATCTGATAGGTCTTCTTGCCGTCCACCATCATTGGTTTGATGCGCTTGGTGACCATCGCCTTCGCAATATAGCTGTCGCGAATACTGGTGACCTTGACCCGCTCGCCTCCACGGATTCCCATCTCCTCCGCCAATTCGGCGGGAATTTCGACGAAGGGCTCAGGCACCAACTGGACGTTCATCGGGTTGTTCTTCGTCCAATAGTGATAGTGCTCAGTGAGGCGATACGTGGTGCAGACGAGGTTGTAGCCTTCCTTCACCGTCCCGTATTTGTCGAGCGGCGTCTTGAACTTTTTGGCAACGGGATTGTGCGACTGTTGAGGATGTAATGGATTCTCGATCGGGCTTTCGATCGGTTCGTAATGTTCCGGGAAAGGACCATCTGCCAAACCGCCTAGCGGCACGAACAGGCGGCCCAAGCCCTCCGGAGTCATGATGAACGGTCCCATGTGCTCTTCGGGTTTCGAATCCGCCTTGAAGTCGGGTACGTCGTTGCCGACCCACTTCCCGGCCGCTTCGTTCCACCAAACCTGCTTGCGGTCAGGGTCGTAGGGCTTGCCATGCAAGTCGCAAGAGGCACGGTTGTAGAGCACCCGACGGTTGGCGGGCCACGACCACGCCCAGTTGGGGTAGATGCCCTGGCCGGACGGGTCTTCTGTTCCCCGGCGCTGAATCATAGCGCCGGCCTCGGTCCACGAGCCGCAATACAGCCAGTTGCCCGACATGGTGGTACCGTCGTCGCGCAACATAGCGAAGGTAGGCAGTTGCTGGCCAGCTTTGAGCGAGACATTCAGCTTGTCGTCGCTGATGTCGGCAACTGCCTTCCCATTGATTTCTTTTGCAACTTCGCTCAGCGAGGGATGCTCGGGCTGGGTGTAGCTCCACGATGCTTTCAGGATTGGATCGGGGAACTTCCCGCCTTCCTGTTTGTAGAGAGCGCGAATCCTCAGGAAAATTTGCGCCAAGATGTCTTGATCGAGGCGGCAGTCCCCCGGCGGAGGTAGTGCGGCGTTCTTCCACTGCAGCCAGCGTGCGGAGTTGACGAAGGTGCCGTCCTTCTCGGCGAAGCCAGCGCCCGGTAAACGGTAAACCGTCGTATTGATCTTCTTCTGATCTTCGAGGGTGATGCCGGGAGCCTGCCAGAATGCACTGGTCTCGTCGGGATAGATCTCGCAGACGACAAGGAAATCGGCCTTCTTCAGAGCATCAATGTTCTTCAGCGTGTCGGGACCGATCATCACGCCGTTCATGCCGAAGGCAAAGAAGCCCTTGATTTTGCCGTTATACATGTCGTCCCAGATCTCGGTCCAGGAGTGGCGGCGCTCGATCTTAGGCAGGTAATGGAAGGCGAAGTCGTTGTCTTTGGTGGCGGCGTCGCCGTACATCGCTTTCAAGAAGGACACCATGAATTTCGGCGTGTTCGACCAGTAGTTAAACGACTGCCAGTCGCCAACGGTCGAGGTCTTCGGGGTGGTGCGGTCCAGGAAGGTCTTCAGGTCCGTGTCGTTGGGATTGGGAACCTTTAAATATCCCGGCAGAATGTCAAAGATGCCGGCCATATCGGTGGCGCCCTGAATGTTGGAGTGACCGCGCAAGGCATTGACTCCGCCACCTGAGCGACCGACATTCCCCATGAGCAATTGCAACATTGCTGCGGCGCGAATGATTTGCGTTCCGAAGCTGTGTTGTGTCCATCCGACGGCGTAGATGATGGTCGCAACCTTCTTCGTGTTGCCGTCTTTGCGAACTGACGTGAACAGGTCGGCCGCTTTGAGGAAATCCGCTTGCGGAATTCCCGTGATGCGCTCAACAACCTCGGGTGTATAGCGCGAGTACTGCAGCTTGAGAAGCTGGTAGACGCAGCGCGGATGCTGGAGGTCGAGGTCGAAGGCGATATTGGGCGGCAGCGAGGGCGGAGGAGGGGGCGTTCCCGCAGGGACCTTGGCCGCTGCAGGAACTACGTGAGCGGCCGGCGCTGGCTGGTTCGATGCAGCCACAACCGGCTTGCCTGTGAAATTTCCTCCCGCCTCGTAGTTCCAAGTGTCTTTGTCGTAGATGTTCTTGTCCGGATCCCAACCGGAGAACAGTCCATCGTCCGGTAGCTTGAATCCTTCTTTGATGACGAGAGCGGCGTTAGTGTAGTTGACTAGGTATTCTTTCGCGACCCGGTCGTGCTGCAACGCGTAATTAATAAGGCCGCCGAGGAAGGCAATGTCAGAGCCAGCACGAATCTGCAGAAAAAGGTCGGCCTGCGTGGCCGTGCGAGTGAATCGCGGATCGACCACGATGACCTTGGCGTTGCGGTTGCGCTTCGCCTCAACGACCCACTTGAATCCGCAGGGATGGTTTTCGGCCGGATTGCCGCCCATGATCAACATCATGTCGGTGTTCTTGATGTCGATCCAGCCATTGGTCATAGCCCCGCGTCCGAAAGTTGGTCCCAAACTTGAGACCGTGGGGCCGTGTCAAACACGGGCCTGGTTTTCCAGGCCCACCACCCCCAAGCTCCGCATCGTTTTCACGACAAGGTAATTGAACTCATTGGTATCGGTGCAACCACCGGTAAAGGCGACCGATTCGAGGCGATTCACCGTCCGGCCCTGCGAGTCTTGCTCGATGAACGTGGCGTCGCGGGTCTTCTTAGTCCACTGGGCAATTTCCTCGATGGCCTGGTTCCAGGAGATGTCTTCCCAATGATCGGAGCCGGGACGGCGCACTTGCGGCTTCAGGATGCGGCGATCATTGATGATGTCCTGTTCGAGTGAGGCGCCTTTCGGACAGAGCGTGCCGCGATTGATCGGGTGATCGGGGTCGCCCTCGACGTGCAATACCTGCGGCGTGACGTTTTTTGCCTTATCGCCGATGGTGTGGATGATGACGCCGCAACTCACCGAACAATAGGGACAGGTGCTGCGCGTCTCTGTCGTGCGGGAGATTTTCAGTCCCTGGGTTTGGGCCAGCAAAGGCTTGGTGTCAAAGCCAAGTACTGAGAGTCCAGCAACGCCTGCTAATCCTGTTCTGAAGAATGTGCGTCTAGAAACGTCCACGGTACAGACCTCCGGCCAGCAGGCCTAATCGAATCTTCTGGTTGGCGAAGCGACAATGAGCGTGAGGCTTCTTAAGGAGCGATGTAGGAGCCGAATTAGCGCAGAATCGATCCACAATCCCCACCGATCGTGACTCGACGAAGATGAACAACAAGTAAAACGCAATGAGATTACATCGAGGGTGATTAGGGGGTCAATGAGGAATTTGCCGCAATGAGGAATTTGCCGCAACTTTGGCCAAGATCGAGCCTAGAAGCCCATGATGTTCGACTGGATTTTGCTGTAGCCGTGTTCGGTGGCCCAGACATCGAGTGCCGCCGTAGCCACTTCATCTACCTCAGGAACCGCCAGCCCATCGAGAGTGAGGTCAACAGATTTCAGATATTTCCCGCAAGAATCGCAGGCCTCAACCCGAACAGCGGGAACTCCGTCAGCGATATATCGCGGGAGTTTCTCGTGATTCTCTTCGCCGCAGGATGGGCAGAGAATCCTGCGGAACTCCCACTCGGAATGGCACAACGAGCAGAGCAGCATCCGCTTGCCACCATCGCCCTCGGGTCGGATAACCGCCAACTGCGGCAAGCTTTCACAATTTGGACAGCGATTCCCCGCCACTTTTCCGGATGGCCATGTCTCTGTTTCAGCCAGGTATTCGGCTTGCGGCTCGAGGACAACACGGCTAAAGAAGGAAGCTGGACCATAGGTCTGAGCGTCAGAATTCAACCACCCACTTGCCAACTTGAGACCGGCTACCGAGGTTAACTGGTCCGATTGGTCTGCCAGCGTTGAGGGCCCATGTCTTTGGACTAGCACAACCAAATCAGGAAGGGCGGTCACGGCTAATCCCCAGTCGAGGTTCTCTCGCAATTTGCCGCTCCGCTTTTCGGCTAGCTTCCGGCTCTTTTGGCAGCCCTCGTACAGGGCTCGTTGGAACTCGAGGACCCGAACGTAAAAGGTCAGGACTTCACTCGCGGCAGAGCGTTCTTCCGCCCGTTGCTGCGCGCGAGCGACTCGCGCGTTCCATGTGCTACGGTTCCGCGGCTTCAGGATCGGCAACAATGGCTTTCCTCGCGATTGAGCATCATAACCCGACAGGGTTTTGGAAATCACTGCATCGACACCTGGGTGTCGACTTGCGTGGCGCTGTAATCGTTCCTGCGACAGTAAGAACAGGTCTCTATGCGTGCTCCCAGTGACCTAGGTTGGTTTCAGCCTGCGCTAACAAACTAATCGGGAAGAGCAACAACAACGCTTCGAGGCGATCGAGGCAAATCCGTTGGAAGTCTGCAGGCCTTCGAAGAGATGCTCGAGCTGATCGACTCGGAGTATGCGGCCTGGACGATCGTGGAAGCCACCACAAAACGGCTCGGCGACAAAGCCCGCTAGCGAATGCAAGCACTAATAACCTCTCGAAGGACGGTCAGCTCCGCGGGCAATGGATTTTCTGGAAGGGAATGGCTCGGATGCTTGAGACGTTTGACCTGACCCGCAAAATGGATCGCGATTGCTACGTTCGCGAGGTCTCGCGAAGACAGATCCAGCTTCGTGGGCTGGGTTATCAGGTTTACCTGCAAAAGCAACCGGTGATCATCGCCTTTGAGATCTGGGATGCTGCCGGAAAGGGCGGTGCCATCAAGAGGGTAATCGCGACAAATGGGGAGCTTATGAAGAAGCCGTGGAGGAAATGCTGGTGAAAACAACCACCGGCGTAGCTCCCTGGAACCTCATCGAAGGAAATGACAAGTACTGGGAGCGGGTTCGAGTGTTAAGCAAGCTGGTGAAGATACTTTCAGCAGAATTGCAATACGGACCCCTCGATGCATTGAAGATGAGGACCATATCAAAGAAGACCAAGGTGCGCTCATGAGCGCGTGAAGCCAAAGAAAAGGCGGCCCGCCCGGCGGACCACAGCTTCGCGGCGTTCCAAGATTGGTTAGTCCATTTCCCTCATGCGGGTTGTTGCTGAGGGAGCAGGACCTCCGGCGCCACGTTGATGCTGCTTCTGCCAATCGGCTTCCGTCAGTACCGTGATCGGATCGAGCTTCTGCTTCTGTATTTCCGAGTTGATGCTGGGAAGCTGGTCGGAGGTCAGTTTCTGGAATTTCTTGATGACGTCTTCCAGTTCGCGGCCCAACACCTCAGTGCGCGCGACTTGCTGATCGGTCGGGCGTCCGTTGTAGCCGTTGACGTCTCCGTACACCTTAGTAGTGAACTCGCGCAGGCGTTCCTCGCCCGTAATCGCGCCGCCCTCTTTCGTCGCGACAATCTCCGAACGCAGGGTGTCGGTCGAGGCAGCCAAGTCTGCAAGCTGCTTCTGCAACGGAGTATTGGCAGGAACCTTTGTCGCACGTTGCTTGGCGCTGTCCCTGACGCCGACAATGGCATCCACCAACCAGCTCATGTGGCTGAGCATGTTGGAGAGCTTGGTCGCAAGCTCGAATTGGGCCTGCCGGTCCGCCAGCGTGTACTTTGCACGTGGATCGGTCACGATTTCGAGCTTGGTCGTGTAGGTCTGGTCGCCCTTAGTCATCTTCACGGTGTAAGTGCCGGGCACCACCAGCGGACCTTGCGCGGCCTCAAAGGCTGCCGAAGCCGCCGGAGGCACAATAGGGGGAGCGAGCCGCATCGGCCACATGGCGCGGTTCAGGCCGCGATGTTTGCTGCCGCCGATTGTGTCCAGCAGCTTTCCTTGCGGATCGAAAATCTCGATCTTCAGGTCGCCGTAAATATGCCGGTTCTTCTGGTAATAGGTGACCGTGGCCTCGTGCGGGCACGACGGACCAATGAAGAATTCATCGCCTTCCGGCCAGCCTCCATGCGCATCGATGTACTGAACGGCAGGTTGGACTGGAACGAATGCCGCCGTTTGCGACATGAGATCAGGAGTGAGAGAGCGCAGAGGAGCGATATCGTCGACGATCCAGATGCCGCGGCCATGCGTGGCCAGCACCAGGTCTGAGGCCCGCGGCTGTACCACGATGTCGCGCACTGCTACGTCGGGGAAGTCGCTGCCCTTGTACTGTGCCCACCGGGCACCCCCGTCCACCGAGAGCCACAAGCCGAACTCCGTCCCGAGGAACAACACGTTAGGATTCACAGGGTCCTCTTTGATGACGTGCGCGTAACCACGCACGCCGTTTTCGGCGACTGGCAATGCTTTCCAGGTTTTTCCGTAGTCGGTAGTCTTATACAGATAAGGCTTCATGTCGCCGAAGGTGTGGCGATCAAAGGTGGCGTAACCTGTGGTTTCGTCGTAGCGGCTGGCCTCCACCCAGGAGACCCAGGAAAACTTAGGCACGCCGACTGCACCAACAACGTTCGTCCAGGTTTTTGCACCGTCGCGCGTAATCTGAACGTTTCCATCGTCCGTGCCGACCCAAATGATCTGCTCGTTTTTCGGCGATTCGCTGATCGAGTAAATCGAGGTGTGCATTTCAGCGGCGGAGTTGTCCACGGTAATGCCGCCGGATTCTTCCTGCTTTTGTTTCTCGGCATCGTTGGTCGTCAGGTCAGGCGAGATGCGCTGCCACGACTGCCCGTGATCGCGCGAACGGAAGAGAAACTGGGCGCCGACATAGATAGTGCCCTTCTCGTTCGGGCTCATGTGAATCGGCGTGTTCCAGTTGAAGCGCAGCTTCTTCTCGCCGTACTCGGGGTACGGCATAATGGAGCGCGTTTCATGCGTGTAGCGGTTGACTCGACCGATCTCTCCCCCCTGGGCTTCCGCGTAAATGAAGGCAGGGTCGGAGGGATCTTCGAACATCCAGAAACCGTCGCCACCATACATGTTTTCCCAAAGTGAGTACGTTACGCCGCCGGGATACGAAGAATCGCCGATCCAGGAACTGTTGTCCTGAAGACCGCCGTACACACGGTAGGGATCGGCGTTGTCCACGCTGACGTGGTAGTACTGCGACACTGGAAGGTTCACCTGGTGCGTCCAGCGTGTGCCGCCGTCCTGGCTGCGCCAGAGACCACCGTCATCGCCGGCAATGACGATGTTAGTGTTTTCGGGATTGATCCAGACTGCGTGAAAATCACCATGAGCTCGGCTGGAGACTTCGCTGAAGCTTTTGCCGCCATTGACGCTCATTAGCAGAATGAGGTCGGGTTTGAAGAGCTTCTCCGGGTCCTTCGGATCGACAATCAAGTTGGCGAAGTAGAAGGGCCGCCAGACCATGAACTGGCTGGCGTCGAGCTTTGTCCAGTTTTTACCGCCATCATCTGTGCGATACAGAGCGCTCGCCTTCGACTCGACCATGGCGTAAACGATCTGCGGATTGGAGGGCGCTACGGCGATGGCAATGCGGCCGTAAGGCTTGGCCGGCAGACCTTTGCTGTTCGCGTCTGTAATTTCCGTCCAGTGATCGCCGCCATCGGTGGACTTGAAAATCCCGCTGCCCGGACCACCGGAGCGAAAGGTCCAGCCCTGGCGACGGAAGTCCCACATTGTGGCATAGATAGCCTTTGGCTCCTGCGGACTCATGCCCAACATGGCACAGCCTGTCGATCCATTCGCGCCCGCCAGGACCTTCTTCCAGGTTTTGCCACCGTCGGTGGTCTTGTAGACTCCGCGTTCGTCGTTGTCGTTCCATAAATGACCGACAGCGCAGGCGTAAACGATGTTGTCGTCTTTCGGATCTACCAAGATGCGGGCGATGTGCTCGGAATCCTTCAGGCCCATATTGGTCCAGTTGTCGCCACCATCGATGGACTTGTAAACACCATCTCCGACAGAGACGCTGTTACGTACCCACGACTCGCCCGTGCCCACCCAAATAACTTTTGGGTTGGTGGGATCAATCGTGACCGCGCCAATCGACTGCACGTCGGTCTTGTCGAAAACGGGCTTGAACGTCGTGCCGCCATTCACCGACTTCCATACGCCACCGCTGGCCGAACCTGCGAAGACGGTTAGCCGGCCGTGATCGTTCACCGCATCAACCGCGGCGATGCGACCGCTCATCACCGCCGAACCGATGTTGCGCGCGGGCAAGCCTGAGATGCTAGCCGAGTCGAACTTCACAGCCTGCTGTGCGGCGAGACTCGTCGACAGGGCAACCAATGCGAAAAACCAATTCAATCCCTTCCGGCACGCCCGGGCCGTACAAAAAGTGGCTGTAACCATTTCGTCTGGTCCTCTCATATGGAAAACTGCCAAGAAATCGTTACGCGAATCGCAAACTCTACTTTGCGGCCGCTGGCATCTTGAAGAAAGAGTCCTCAATGGGCACATTCGCTTCGATCTTGTCGAAGCTAATGCGGAAGTGACTTGGACCGGTGCCGCCTTTTTCGTTTATCTCGACGGAGTAAGGGAAGTACACCCCATTAACCTGCTTGTAGGAACCCAGCTGCTGCTCGGTCTCGCGAATCGAGCCGCGAATGAACTGCTGCAGCACGGTTTTAATCTCGAGGTATGTGTCGGGATCGAGGAAGTAATAAACGATGTCGCCGTCCTTCAGTGTGACTTTGAGCTTGTAGGCGTCGTCGCCGTCGACAATGTCGTGGCCGACGTATTCCACCTTGTTGCCCTTACTCTGGTAATCGACCAGCGGACTGTCGATATCGGAGTTATCGACAAGCTCCCGCATTTCGTCGTCGCCCAACAATTCGGGATCCTTGCGCCCTTCGAAAGGAGAAATCTTCCACCCGGTGGAGCCGTCGTATGCCAGGACTTGCGTCATTCCTTGCAGCGTGAACCCCTGGCGAATCATGTTCTGCCGCTTGTTCTCCTGCGCGTAGCCGGCGTTAATCCCTCCGCCGCCCCCAAATCCTACATAGACGGTGCCAGTCATCTTCAAGGTGTTTATGGCCTTAATTTTGTCGACGCCACCTTTGGCTTGCAGGTTCTTGGCAACCAGTTCCTCGGCGGTCTGTGCCGCTGCACCCGCCACCAAGCACAGAACTAGCACGACCACCGCCGCTCGGGTGATGCGCATATGTTGAGCTCCTTGTCAGTTCGACGGGTTGCGATCGGACAATTGTCGCCGGACTACGGGTTCAGGGACGACCATTCCCGCCTTTTTGCCTGTTGGCTAGTGTATACGCTGGAGGGCGTGATGCGGTTTCATCCAGCCACCAGATCTCAGCGAGTCACTGGTTTGCAAGCGACGCTGCATCTTCTCGCAAGGTGCAGCCGCTAATTCTTCGTGACATCATTTGTGCAGCTAGATTCAAAATGCGCTTCGCAGCTTCGGTAGAACTCACTCCTCGAGAATGAATGTTCGAGATCAGATTTCGATTGGCGTCGGAATGGTGTTCCCGCGGACGGTACGCCATGTACGCCGATAGGCTTTCTGCAGTAGCTAGCCCTGGCCGCTCGCCGATGAGTAGAACCACAATTGTAGGGTCGAGTAGCTCGCCAATTTCATTCAGGATTCCCACCCGGCAGTGATGGACCACGAACGTACGTCCCACCGTCCAGCCTCGCTGCTGATTGCCGTGCATCAGCAGCGGCAGTAAACCGGGGACCTGCGCTGAAACGGCGGCAACCGACAGGCCGTCGCCAATCACAATTTGGAGATCTTTTCCGTTAGGACAACGCTCCGAGATTAGTTGTCGAGACGCCGTGTTGAAATGCCGCCCCAAGTCAGGTCTCAGCAGGTACTCATCCTTGTCACGGGCTTGGGTGTAGCCTTCGAAAAGACCCCACTCGCTTACCAGGTGCTCACCAAAGGCGGCTTTCGTATCCAACTCAGCGCGAACGGCATCCCGCGCGGCAGCGTGAGCTTCGCGTAAATCCAGTTGTGTGGCGGTGCGATATGCAGGTCCGGCACGCCCCACCAGCAAACGCGCCGAGGTCCGCTCTTTGACCTGGCGCACCAAGTCCGGCCAGTCTGGCTTCACGAGTGATCGGTCCGTTTCGCTGGTCATTCAGATACTCTCAGCTAGGCCTGACTCAAGGCCCTTCAAGAGCTGTTGTCGAGTGGAGGCATCAATAGCGACCGGTTCAGTATCCCGGTAGATTCCGGTTTGCTGCAGCCAAGCTAAGAATTCGGGAACCGGCCGCAAATTGAACAGTTTCCTGACCGCGAGAGCGTCGTGATAGCTCGTGGATTGATAGTTCAGCATCACATCGTCCGAACACGGTACACCCATAAAGTAGTTGCAGCCTGCCGCAGCGAGAAGCAGCATCAGATTGTCGACCGAATTCTGATCGGCTTGCGCATGGTTGGTATAGCAGACATCACAGCCCATCGGGAGTCCCAAGAGTTTCCCCATGAAGTGATCTTCCAGGCCGGCTCGAGTGATTTGTCGTTCATCGTAGAGGTACTCAGGACCGATGAATCCAACCACGCTGTTAATCAGGAAAGGATCGAACACTCGGGCGACCCCATAGGCCCGAGCTTCCAAGGTCAGCTGGTCAACGCCGCTGTGGGCCTCGGCTGACAGCGCGCTTCCCTGCCCGGTCTCGAAATACATCACATTCTCACCCTTCCAGGCAACGTCGCGATGGCGGTGATGGTCCAGAACCTGCTCTTTACCCTCGCGCAACATGGAAAGAGTTACGCCAAAGCTCCGATTTGCGGCCTCGGTACCCGCAATCGACTGGAAGAGAAGATCGATGGGAGCACCTCGATTCAGCGCAGCCATTTGCGTGGTGATATGTGCGAGGCAGCAGTTTTGAGTCGGTATCTTGTACCCATCCACGAGGCGATTCAAGGCGCACAAGATTGCTGTAACCGCGTTCACCGAATCTGCGGCCGGATTGACGCCAATCACTGCATCTCCGCAACCGTACAGCAGCCCCTCAAAGGTAGAGAGAAGTATGCCTCCTATGTCATCGGTCGGATGGTTAGGCTGAATGCGGATGCCCAAGACTCCCCTCTCGCCCATCGTGTTACGGCAGCGCGTTACATTGCGGATTTTGGCCGCCGACAGCACCAGATCTTTGTTGCTCATGATCTTGGTGACCGCCGCTGCAATTTCAGGGAGGATGGCCCATTGCAACTTCTTTAACTCGGCTTCGTCTGTCGCGTCGTCAAGAATGTGTTCGCGAAGCTCGCCAACTGTCATGCTTCTGATGGGCTGGAAAGCTTCCTGATCGAACGTTTCGAGAATTAGTCGGCTAACATCGTCAGCGTCAGGATCAATTAGGGGCTGCTGAACAATTTCGGCAAGCGAAATCTCTGCGAGTGTGCGCTTCGCCGCGACACGCTCTCGCTCCGATCGCGCCGCCAATCCAGCCAATTGATCGCCGGACTTCTCCTCATTGGCCTTGGCAAAAATCTCGCGCAGATCGGAAAAACTGAATTGCTCAGCCATGGACGTATGTAAGCGAGTTGCGGTGCATCCTGACGGACGAGGTCTATTATCACTTCAGGTCGGGAAAATTACATGAACCTGAGGGAGTTACTGGGAGAAAAAGAATTGTATGGCTGAAGGACAGGGATTCGAATTAGCAGCAGCACACAATCCAAAGCAATTAGCGGTTGCCAGTGGCATCCAAAGTTGTTGATTGCCAGCCCGGTGAAGTCGCTAATGAAGTGCGAATGGAGTGCAAAAGTTGTGACGCGTGCTCAACACTTCCCTCACACTTCAGAATCGAAGCTACCTTCGAAGATTTATATCTGGTGGATCGTCGGGATTCTGATTACTTCCGGCCGGATGGCGGTTGAGCAGTGCCTTGGATGCGTCGCTCCGTGTCCTCCAAGCGTTGACGCCAAAAATCTAACCTCTGGCTACGCTCGTTCCATCTGCTTCGTGCGGCGAGCATCGATTCCTCATTCCGCCCGCCTCGTGCAGCTACCATCGATTTCTCAATACTACGCAGCTCCAAGTCGGCGACCCTTAACGCTCGGTCTGCTTCGCGGAGGTAATGACGAATGCGTATCGCTTTCAGCCGTAGTATCACATCACCTAGAGAACCGAAAGTCATACCTGTACCGCATAGGTCGCGGATCCCTTGTAGCACAAATCGGCGCAACAAACCATCTAATGACGGTCCACCAGGTGAGGAAATTCAGCAAGCCGATCGTGAAAAGATTGTGATGCAAGATACAAGTGACAAAAGCCGCTCCGTAGGGCGGCGGCGCTCAAGGTCACTTCAAGGTTACTTCGCGAGCCAGTAAACTGCTGAGAGTAGGCGCAATTTCGTTGCGCTTCTTCGCCGCATCCGCCATAGCCTGGCGACTGCCATAGTGCTTTTCGGCAATTGTAGCGGCCTTTTCACCCATTTCGTCCAGAGTAGCCCAGCTCTTGTATTCAATTGCTATGGCCACGCTCCAGTCATTAGGATGCTGTGTGACAGGGTTCGTGTAGAACTTATAATCCACAACCCAACCCTGCTTCTTGAAGTCCTCGTAGATTGGTTTGAAATTCTGTCGAATATCGGTCCAGAAGGCGTCGCCCATGCCGGGTTTCACGTCAACGTAGACAACGCGCCACACAGGACCGTTATTGTAATTGGGATTCTGCGCAACTAGCGCGGGGGCCACCAGTAACAGTAGAAACAGCAA
>DASRAA010000059.1:0-10658 GCA_035638375.1 Binatia bacterium
TCCTGAAGTAACGCTTCATGACGTCGTCCGCGTCGTGCTCATCGTTCATCATTTAGATAACTATCAAAATATTGCTGCACCACGTTGTCTTGGTGACTAACTGGTGACTTTGAGAGGGAAAATGCGGGAAATCGCGGGAAATACGAGGACGCTTTAAAGTCATCGACAGCCAAGCAATAGGGGTCAACGCTTGACTCGTGTTCTTTCGGTTTGTGGCGAATCGCGCGGTCATGAATCGTCCTGTTCTTGGCTGCTGTTGCGAAATTGTTAACGTTAACGGCCTATGCATAGCCCTACCTCAGCGACTATCAGGCACAACCGCATGACAAAGTTCTTTTAGACTCCCTTGCAATGTAAAAACTTGTAAAAGTGTAAGTGCTCCGAGTCCTCGTTGACTTCGATGAAAAACGCAATTCACCACCGGCTTATTGCGTGTTGTAACGCAGAACTGGATTTCGCACCGCCATATGCGGAGTTCTTTATCTTCGCAATAGACATTTCCGATCGCTGTGCTTGCTCCGCAGACGCATACGTTCGCGTCTAATCAGTCATTACGCGATAGACCTGCGCAAGTAGATCGGAAACCCCACGTGCTGCGAAGATCCTGCTGAGAAATCAGCATCGGCCGGGACGCTCGCGCACGACTTTCAGATCGCATCAGGAGCAAACGAATGAAAACCTTTTCGAGTTTGTTGATCTTATCCACCGTTCTGACCGTTACCGCATTTGCCGCAGACACCGGGTCCGGCAAGATCCATCTTTTCGACACGGTGAAAATCGGTTCCACCGAACTTCCAGCTGGCGACTACAAAGTCACTTGGAGTGGCACCGGCGACAACGCCCAAGTCACCCTAAAGCAGGGCAAGAACGTGGCCGAAACCACTGCCCAGGTAATTCAACAGCGTCGGAAAAATGATGGAGTTGCAACCAAAGACGAAAACGGAGCTCGGGTTTTGACCGAGATTCAATTTCGCGAGACAACGTTAGTGATCCAACCGGGGCCGACTGAAACCTCGGGACGGTAAGACTCTGCTACACTCGCAGCCTGGGTAGATCGCTCAGGCTGCGACCATCCCTTACGAAAGCGAGACCTTCCGATTGAGACGATTTCTTGTTCTTGCGTTTTTTAGCATTGTAGTCTTCCTTGCTATCTCGGCCACGGCTCAGGTGCAGATCTGGAAGATCGATCCCAACCACACCGCCGCTCAATTCTCAGTTCGCCACATGGGAATTTCCACCGTGCGCGGAGCCTTCACGAAAGTGAGCGGGACTGTCGATTACGATCCCACGAATCTTTCAAAAACCTCAATCGATGCCACAATCGAGGCGACCTCAGTTGATACGCGCGTTGAAATGCGCGACAACGACCTGCGTAGCGCGAACTGGCTTGACGTTGCCAAGTTTCCTACCCTCACATTCAAATCGAAATCTGTTCAGCTGGCGGGAGAGGGCAAACTGAAGATCACTGGTGATCTGACGATACACGGCGTTACGAAAGAGGTAGTGCTCGACGTGGACGGTCCCAGCGCACCGGTGACGGATCCGCGCGGAACCAGCCACGTTGGGGCGTCGGCAACGACGAAGATCCAGCGCACCGAATTCGGCGTCGGCACGAATCCGGTGGTTGGCGACGACATTACCATCACGATCGACACCGAACTGGTGAGGCCCGCCGCCGGAAAGTAAGATTGCAAGGTGACTATGGTTCGCCACGGCGGGCCATTTTTGTTGCTTGTTACACTGAACCCGTGCGCAGGCTCATCGTTAACGCTGACGACTTCGGCATGACTTGCGGCATTAACCGCGCGATTGTCGAAGCCTCACAGCAGGGCATAGTCTCCTCGACAACCCTCATGGCTACGGCGCGCGCGTTCGTTGACGCAGTCGCCGTGACAGCGCGCCTATGCCCTCGGGTCAGCGTAGGGTGCCATGTCATCCTGCTTGATGGCACACCTGTTCTTCCGTCTTCCCAAGTCGCTAGCCTGCTACAGCATGGCAGCCAGGACGGCGCCATCGAATTCCGCACTCAGCTTACCGACTTCGCGCGTGCCGCATTGACGGGAAGACTCGACCCCGCCCAGGTCCAAGCCGAAACCGAAGCTCAACTCGGTCGAATTCGACAGGTGGGAATCGTTCCTACTCATATGGACTGTCACAAGCACGCCCACATGTTTCCCTCAGTTCTTCAGCCGCTGTTGCGATCTGCGAAAAATCTCGGAGTGCGCTCCGTACGCAATCCGTTCGGCCGATTATTTCCACTGCCATTCAACCGCATTGCAAGGAATCCCAACCTGTGGTGTCGCGTCGCCGAGCTTGGGGTCTTGCGCACATTTGCGGCCAAGTTCAAGAGGGAAGTAGAGGCCCACGGACTTCGCACTACGGACGGTTCAGTTGGCATAATCGACACTGGCACACTTGATCTGAAGTCGTTTCTCGTGATCCTTGACCATCTTCCACAGGGCACGTGGGAGCTCGTCTGCCATCCTGGCTACAATGACGCCGAGCTTGATCAGGTGCGTACTCGACTGCGTCAGTCGCGAGAGACTGAGCTGGCGGTCCTGGCCTCGCCGGACGCCAAAGCCGCTCTTCAGAAACGCGGCATCGAGCTCATCAGCTACCACGAGCTGTGACCGACGCAAAATCCGTGTGAGTCAAGTTACAATGGCTTTCCTGCATCCTGGTTTTCTGATTCACTCACTATGAATCCATCACTTCCAACCAATTCAGACCAAATTTATGCTCAAGCCCCGTGCCGCGCGGATCTCGCCGGGTCCACGATTGATCTTTGGCCGCTCTATCTCTTTCATCCCGGGTCGATGACAGTAAACATCGCGGTCGATATTCAGACCACGTGCAAAATCACCCCACGCAAAGGCCGGGCGATCCATTTGCAATCGCTCGACACGGGGTCTGGGGACCGCTTCTCCAGCCTGGATGCTCTCAGGCGCGCCAAAAGCTACCAGCATCCACTGGCCGCCTATATTGTCCGTTTCTTTCAACCGAAACGGGGCTTTGTGCTCGAAACACACTCAGAATCTCCCGCAGGAGCGGGCATTTCCGGCTCATCAGCCATGATGATCTGCACCAGCGCGGCCTGCGCTAAGTTCGTGGGTTGCGACATCGATATCGAGCAGATTCGTGTGATCGCACAAAACATCGAAGCACAACTTATTCGTGTGCCTACAGGCTGCCAGGACTACTATCCGGCTCTGTACGGCGGGGTCAACGCGATTCACCTCGATGTTGACGGAATCCACCGCGAGCCCATTGACATCTCGGCCGATGAAGTGGAGCGGCGCTTCGTGCTCTTCTACACCGGTGCACCCAGGCAATCGGGCATCAATAACTGGGAGGTCTTCAAGCAATACATTAACGGCGACAGGCACGTCATTGGCAACTTCGCGGAGATTTCGCGAATTGCTCAGGCAATGCATGGTGCATTGAAGGCTGCGAAATGGAACGAGGTGGAGCGGCTTCTCAACGAGGAATGGAAGCTCCGCCGCACCAACGCGTCTGGGATTACCACCCCTCTCATCGACAAACTGATTTCAGCGGCCAAGAAGAACGGCGTTCGGGCGGCCAAGGTTTGCGGAGCCGGTGGAGGAGGATGCGTGATCGGCCTGATCGAGGAAGGCTCGCGCCATCGAGTGCACCAGACCATCCTGGAGAACGGTGGTCAGCCCTTGGATTTCCGCGTCTCCCGCGAAGGGCTTAAAATTTGCGGCTGTAACCCCGCCGCGTCGCGAAAATAAGAATGTTCACCGACGCCCATGGACGCCTATATCCGGCATGGGGCTTCCTGCTCTCTGTACTCCTATGCTGCGCCGCGTTTGTAGCCTGCGGGTACGTCGCGGGTGCCATCGCCGGCGATCATGTATTGCAATTCGAGATCATCTTTCGGTCGTTGTTGACTACGGTTCTCCTCGTTGGCTTCTCGTGGCTGCTCGCTGTCGGCAACCACGTCGAGTCGCGGCGCCTCGCAGCCCAGGGCCTGCCCATCGTTCAGGGAAGTTTGCGTCAGTTTGCCTTCGGTTGTGGGCTGGGATTCGCGCTCGTAGTCCTGGCTGTTTGTGCTGTCGCTTTGTTAGGCCACCTGTCATTTCGACTGATCGTGACTGGGCAGGCTCTGGTGCGTTCCCTGGCGGTCCTCTTCGTTCTTCTGACCGGATCGCTCGCGGAAGAGCTGATGTTTCGCGGCTATCCCTTTCAGCGATTGGTCGAGGCGATTGGCGCTGGCGGAGCCATCGCAGTTTTTGCAGTGCTGTTTGGTCTCGTGCACTTGCTAAACCCCGGAGCCACCGCTTGGGGCCTGATCGACACGGTCGTTATTGGTATTGCTCTCTCGGTTGCGTATCTGCGCACCCGCGCCTTGTGGTTGCCCTGGGGCTTCCACTTTGGCTGGAACGCGACTTTAGGTCTCGCCTGCGGTCTCCCGGTAAGCGGAATTCGACTATTCAACACATTGATTCATGCCAGCGCTTCCGGCCCCTCATGGCTCACCGGCGGTACGTATGGTTTAGAAGCCAGCCTGCCCGGCGCGAGCGCTGTCATTGTGGTGCTAATAGTGCTATGGCGTTTGCCACTTCGAGCAATCAAATTCAACGAACCGGCCGCCGGGCGACCATCTGCGCCTATTGCTGATGCGGATGTCAACGCTCCGTCACACGACTCCTCGAATTTGGGAATATAATCTCGTCCAGACGGGGTCCCTCGATGAGCCGCCATCATCCGCAGTTCTGGCTCGCAGCTTTCCACTTGTTGCTGGTGTGCGGCTTGGCGGCACCGGCCATTCATGCTCAAGGTAACCCTGCTTCACCATCAGACCCTTCGCAAGCCACCAAGATGACCAACCAGACCCGATTGCAGGTGATACGCAGCCTGCAGTCAGAGCGCGTTTTCTCACGCGTGCTGTTTCCGCAGGGCGACAAAGGCTTGAAAATCAAGAATGGCGCGGTGAGTCCCAGCGACATGGCCATCGCGCAGCAGGTGGCGGAATTTGGAGCTGCTGCCAAGCCCGGCGACCGCTGCGTCATTACCAACGTAGTGGTGAAAGACAAAGAGATCATCCTCGAAATCAACGGAGGACCGAAGAAGAAAGGGAAGTGGTACCAGCACATTCAGATTTCCGGCAACGGCGGCGCTTCAGCGCCTCTTCCCGGCACCCCCAGCCCTCAAAGTCTGGATGCTCACGGCTCCCTGGTCACGCTGGAATTCGACAAGTACGTGCCCGAAATGAGTGGCGATCAGGTTCGGGCCATGCTGGCACCGGTTTTTGACTTCAAAGCGCTGACCCCAGCTGAGGCCTACCAGAAAACCCTTCCTCCCAAGTTGCAGGAAGCCATCAAGGACCACAAGATTCTCGTCGGCATGGATAAAGAGATGGTCATGTATGCGAAGGGGCGCCCGCAGCAACGCCTACGTGATAAAGACGAGCACGGCCAGGATTACGAGGAGTGGATCTACGGCAAGCCGCCCGAGGAAGTGGATTTTGTGCGCTTCAAGGGTAATGAGGTTGCCCGCCTCGAGATCATGACCGTGGACGGCAACAAAATCGTGCGAACTGAGAAAGAGGTCGATCTGCAAACGAAGGAGACCGAAGTCGCTGAACAGAAGCCCGCCCAGAAACAACAGCAGAATGCGCCGACGCTTCGACGTCCTGGTGAAGAGCCGGAAAATTCGTCCCCGCCAACCATCACACATCGCTTGCCTACACCTAATCCTCCAGATGGCCAGCCTGGCACGACAGACACACCGTATCCGGGCGGTAGCAGTAGGCCCAACACAACCGCGCCTACCTCCGGACCGGTGCCACCGCCCTCCACCACAACACCCCCTATTAATCCCAACGACCCTCCGCACATTGCACCCAGTTATTGAGTAAGGCCTGCGCCGCTTGAGTATTTTGCGTGCCGTCAGGTGCACCGTTACACTGTTAGTGTGAGGATTGCACTCGCTCAAATCAATCCAACCGTCGGCGATTTTGCAGGAAACACCGCACAGATCATTGACTTCGCCTTGCGCGCGAAAGCCGCCGGAATCGACCTTGTCCTCTTTCCCGAGCTGAGCGTGTGTGGATATCCCCCCAGAGACCTGGTGGAGCGACCCTGGTTTGTGAACCGCAATCGCGAGGCTGCCGAAGCGATCGCAAAGCGAACGGCTGGAATTTCCGTGGTGTGCGGATTGGTTACTCCCACTGTGTCGAAGACGGGGAAGCACGTCATGAATTCCGCCGCCCTCTTGCAGGACGGGAAGATTGCGGCAATTCAGTCCAAGCGCTTGTTGCCCACGTATGACGTATTTGACGAGATGCGCAACTTCGCTCCAGCCGAAAAGCAGTCGCTGTGGCAGCTCAACGGGACGAGTTGCGCTCTCACCATCTGTGAAGACGCCTGGAATGACAAACACTTCTGGGACCGGCGCCTTTATGGGGTTGATCCGGTGGAGGATTTGATTGGCGCCGGCGGCAAGATACTCCTTAATATTTCCGCCTCTCCTTTCACGTTGGAAAAGCGCGAACTCCGCCAGCAGATGCTCTGCGCGATCGCGCGCCATTATCGTGTACCGGTCGCCATGGTCAACCAGGTCGGTGGCAACGATAGCCTGGTTTTTGACGGCTCCAGCGTCGCTCTCGGCCCTGATGGTCGAGTCATCGCGCAAGCGAAATCCTTCGAAGAAGATATTGTCTGCTTCGACACCAACTCGCTTACGGGCGATATCCATGAACGCAGCGAAAGCGTCGAGGCCAGTGCTTATGCGGCGCTTGTGCTGGGTACACGCGATTATGTTCGCAAGTGCGGATTTCGAAGGGTGGTGATCGGTTTAAGCGGCGGCATTGACTCAGCACTCACCGCAGCCATTGCTGTCGATGCCCTTGGCAGGGAAAACGTGATCGGCGTCGGGATGCCGGGCCCATTCTCGTCTCGGGGTAGCCTCGATGACGCCGCCACTTTGGCGAGGAATTTAGGCATACATTTCGAAGTGATTCCAATTGGTGATATCTTTCACTCCTACCTGCAATCGCTTCAGTCTGTGTTTGCCAATCGCGCTGCTGATGTAACGGAAGAGAACATTCAGGCGCGCATCCGCGGCGTGATCTTGATGGCGTTGTCGAACAAGTTCTGCGCGCTCGTGCTCACCACTGGTAACAAGTCGGAAATCGCTGTCGGGTACTGCACGCTGTACGGCGACATGTGTGGGGGACTCGCCGTCATTTCCGATGTGCCGAAGACGCTGGCTTACCGCCTCGCCCGATATGTGAATTTGCGCAATCCTGTTATCCCTGAATCCACACTGGAGAAGCCACCTTCCGCCGAGCTGCGGCCGGACCAAAAAGACAGCGACACGCTCCCGCCTTATGAGGTCCTCGATCCGATTCTGGAAGCCTACGTGGAAGACAACCAGTCGCCGGAAACTATCGCCGCGCAAACCGGGTTTGATCTAGGACTGGTACGTCAGGTCGCCGGGATGGTGGACAGGAATGAATACAAACGTCAGCAAGCTGCTCCCGGCCTGAAGATCTCCACCAAAGCATTTGGCTATGGGCGGCGTTATCCCATCGCGGCGAAATTAGATCGCTGAAAATTAAGTTCTTGAATGAAAGGAAGAGATGAAGAAATTCCTTAAAGTAATGGTATTAACAAGATTTATCGGATTGCTTATTTTCGTCTTGCCGGGTTTGCTAGTGGCCCAGTCGAGCGCCCCTGCCCAACCGGGCGCGACTGCGTCCCTCCCCAGCCAGGCGACCGTGAATTCATTCCTGAAGCAGATGTTCGGTTGGAATCAGGACCTGACCTGGAAAGTTGCCGAGATCAAGCCGGCCGAAGCGGCGGGATTCTCCGAGGTTACTGCTATCTTTAATACACCGCAGGGCCAACAGATCTTTCGTATGTACGTGACTCCAGACGAAAAGTTTGCCCTGACCGGCGATATGGTTCCTTTTGGTACGCAACCATTTGCGCCGGCGCTCGAGTTGCTCAAGACAGCATCCGGCCCTTCACACGGACCCGCCGATGCGGCGGTAAAGATCGTTGAATTTGGTGACTTGGAGTGTCCTGCGTGTAAAGCCGCGCAGCCGCAATTGAAGAAGCTCCTCGAGGAGGAGCCTAAAGCCAAGCTTATTTTTCAGAACTTTCCCCTGGAATCGGTACACAAGTGGGCGATGCTGGGCGCCAAGTATGTGGATTGTATGAGCCGGGAGAGCAATGACAAGACTTTCCAGTTCATTTCAACGGTTTACGAGCACCAGGGAGAAATCACCCCTGAAACCGCCGATGCCATGTTAAAGGGTTACGTAAAAGAAGTGGGCGCGAGCCCTGATGCTATTGCCGCTTGTGTGGCCAAGCCGGAGACGGAAAAGCGCGTTCGCGAATCCATGGACCTCGGTACAAAGCTGGGAGTTAACAGCACGCCTACCTTCTTTATTAACGGACGGAAGGTTGTGGGATTCGGCAACAGCACGCCTTATGAGGTTGTGAAAGCTATTGTGGATTTCAACCTTGCAGCGAAATAGCTCCCCAAGTGCGAATCGGCGTCGGAAAACGGCGGTGCCGCGAGACTGCGTCGATTTCGAAATTTGCTGAAGGCTTCACTTCATCATTGCGGGCATAGTGAAGTCCTTTTTCAGTAAGGATTGGTTGAGTGGAACCCCAAGGCGGCAGATTTGCGTGTTGGGAAGATCTTCAGTGCCCGACCGGCAACTCGACCGCGAAGCCTTCCTGGGGCGGCATTCGGACGATGTGCGGGGTCATCACGATCAGCAGCTCGTCGTCGTTGACATTCTTGTTGTGGACCGCTGTTCCGTAGGTCACGGCCGGAACGCGGCTGAGAAAGGGCCATCCCGAGAGGCTCATGGCGTCTGCCTTCGACAACAGTCCGGCAATTACGCCGGATTCATCGTTCTTCAGCGAGATACTTCCGGTGTACTCCCGGTTATTGATGATGGGGATGCCGTTTACGCCTTGCCCGGCCAGCGTCCGGATATTGAGTTCCAGTTTGAGGCTTACGTCGGTATTCGAGTGGATGATCGGCGTTGCCTTCATGTTGAGGCCGAGATCTTCGAAGCTGAAAGAAGGGAACGGCGCGACGTAGGACCGGTTCCCAATTACCTGTGCAATCGAGCTGCTGTTGTAGAGCGGCGCGAAGGTCGCATTTACGATGGGATATCGCTCGCCAATCTTGAGTATCGCTGGTGTGTTTTGCGAGGCCCGAAGGGTTACATGCTCCAGGTTTTTCACATCCGATTCGTTCACTTGCAAGTGCACAGAAATCGGCGGTGTTGCTGAAAGCCCTGTGAGGGTCAATCCGCCTCCGAAGGTCACGAACCCCGTGGAGAGCAGAGGGTTTTGCGACGACTGCTGCAATTGTGCAAGCAGCGCCTGAATCGCCTGCGAGTTTGCCTGGTTGATTCCACCCGACGCGATGAGTTGATTGATCAGATTTTGCGACGCCGGAGATAAGGAAGCCAGCAGAGCCGGGCTGATATTGAACGCGGTGAAATTCGTATACAACTGTGTTCCGAGCTGGCGCATGAGGCTGGAACTGATCTGATACACCCGCACGTCCAACATCACCTGCGGACGCCCTCCGGCCAGGCTTTCGATGAGCTGGCTCGCTGCTTCCACGACCGGTAGCGGAGCGCGAACAGTGATTGTCTGCTCGGTCGGATCCTGCTGTATCAGGCGAATGTCGAGCAGCACACGCAATGCGTTGATGGTGTCAGCCAGTTCCTGAGGGCTTAGCACATCGTTCAGATAAAAGGTGCGGATTGCGAACCGCTGAAAGTTCCGGCGATTCTCCTCGGTATCGGCGACGATATACATCTGAGAGCCCGAGAGCGGAATCCAGAACGTCTTAGTAACCTGCGTTGCGGCTTCCATCGCCTGAGCGAACGTCACATTTTCAATATCGAAGCGAACTTGCCGGCTTCGGACAGAGTCGTCCATAGTCGCCGAGATCCCATAAGCCTGCGCAACTTGTGTCAAAAGTACTCGCGAGTCACCCTTGTAATGAAAGTCCTTGTGGCCTTCGCTCGGCGAGAGACGCACGTCAATCGACTTCTGGGTGATTTCCAGGGTGCGGCTGGAGACCTTGTTGCCTTCCCAGATCGAGTCAGAAAGGCGCTGGCGCGCGAACTCGTTCGTCGGGTCGATCTCTAGTGCCTTGCGAAATTCTGCCGTTGCTGCCACCTCGTTGTTGGCCTGCATGGCCTTGTTGCCGCGTTCCAGCGACTGCATTACCAGTTGCTGGCGGGTGATCTCGCGGGCACTGAGGTACTCGACACTACGGGGATCGAGCTGTGTGGCTAATTGAAATTTCTCAAGAGCAGCCTGCAGATTTCCGGAAGCTTTGAGCCTGCTGCCACTGGAGAATAGGCGCTTTGCCTCCGCTATGTTCTTGGGAGTTGGCGGCGGAGCAACGATCGCATCGCTCGATTTCGTATCTGGAGCGACGACCGGTGGCGGTTCCGGCTGCGAAGCCGGGGAGGCGGAAGCTTGATTGGTGGTTATATTCCCAGATGAATTGTTGCTATCTTGTGTGCCCTGGGAAATACCCAATTGTGACAGTGATAGCGCAAGCGCGACGGCCAGGATGATTCGCAAAAGCATGGATGACAAAATTCTATGCCAGACCGAGCGGAATGTCTTGTCCGTTCTCAGAAA
>DASRAA010000060.1:0-22899 GCA_035638375.1 Binatia bacterium
ACGTGCTGTCCTTCGTGGCCGCTGACGGCAGCAGGATTGGCGATCGCCACCACTTTCTGATCCTTATCGGTAACCAGCACAGGCTTTTCACCGCCTTCGATGCATTTCTTGGCGCACTGCGCATGCGCGGCATTGGCGCCCTTCGTGGCGCACTTCGAGTCGCTAATCCAACCATCCCAACTACCTGCAGAACTCGCCGATGCCCAGAGCGCTGCCAACAAAAGCGCGCCTGCCACGAATACAACCCGTTTCATGGATGCCTCCATTCCGAAGTTCAAATTACCTAAATAACATCAGCAGCTATGGATACACCGATTCCGTGCTGGATGCAAATTTGTTGTTAACGATTGGAGACTATCTTTTTGCTGGAGATGGGGAGGGAACTACGTCGGCTAGCGAACTATTGCGAATATCAGCTTTCGGCTGGGGTTGCACCAGTACCACTTCACCCGGCATAACATATCCTAGCTTTTCGCGAGCCTCTTTGATTATCGTGTTCCGATCCGACTGCAGTTTCTTCACGCGGGTCTCGAGTTCGACGTGCTCAGCGTTAGCTTTGTCGATTTCCTGCTGTAGAAGCTGATAATCAGCGCGCTTAGCCCGCCACTCCATCGTGCCGTTTGCGCCAAACACGATCTTGTAACCGATCAACACAGCGAGCAGGCCGATCGACACCAAAGCCAATATGCGGCCAGTCTGCCGCAACCAGTTGGCCACTCTCTTTTGCGCGCCCATTATTCAGCCCTACCGAGCTATGGCTTAGGGATGCTTTCTAAAGCACTACTCTAAGTTTCCGCCAAAGTCTCGAATCCATTGCTAGTTGAATGCCGATTCACTTTCGACACAAGCGAATGCCAGGCGAAAGTCGTGAGAGGAACCAAGGTTCTAACGCCTTGAGCGGAAAGCGAAGACGAGGCCTCGCAGAATTTCTGCCCAATGTTACATTCGTGCGGAGATGAAGACGATTCTGGAGGAACGGAAATGTTGGATGCTCGTGTGATCTTGACCACACTCGGTTCTTCGGACGATGCCGAGCAATTCGCGACCAAGCTTGTGGAACGCAGGCTGGCAGCCTGCGTGAATATCGTCGGCCCGATTCGCTCCATTTACCGCTGGCAGGGCAAAGTTCACCACGATCCAGAGTATCTGCTCCTGATCAAAACGACTGCAGAACGCGCCAGGGAATTGGAAGCAGCTTTTAGCGAGCTCCATCCCTACGATTTACCGGAGCGAGTGGAACTGGGCATCGCAGCTGGCAGCGCAGGTTATCTCCAGTGGCTGGTTGCCCAGGCGAGCAGTGAAGCAAATCAGTAGGCCAGCAAGATACGAAGGTCGCGCACATTGTTGCCGGTGGGACCGGTTACGACGACGTCCCCAATTTCTTCTAGCAGCGGGTTGACATCGAATTGCGCGAGGGCTTCCGACGGATTGTGTCCCCCTTCTAATGCACGGGCTGACGTGGTTCCATCGACAATCGCTCCTGCGGCGTTGCTGTTTCCATCCACGCCATCGGTCCCGGCGCTGAGCACGATGATGTCTTCTCCTGCAATCTTGGTAGCGCAATCGAGAGCGAATTGCTGATTACGACCGCCGACGCCCGAGTTGGCACCAACCTTCACGGTGACTTCGCCACCGGAAATCAAACACGATGTAGGCGATTTTTGACGAAGCTCACTAAGCCGCTCCAGCAGGTAGTCAGCCGCTTGTGCATAGTCACAATCATCGCAATGATTGTCCACTTCAACCGCGAACCCGAGAGCGGCTGCTCTCTCGGCAGCTGCATCTGTAGCGGTGGAATTCGAGAGCACAGTCACAAACTGGCTGTTTGCGAAAGCCGGATCGCCTGTCTTTGGTGTTTCCTTTAACTGATTTGCCTCAAACACTTCGCGAACTCGGTCGGGAAAAGCGGGAAGCATTTCGTAGCGACCGGCTATCGCGTAACAGTCTCGAACCGTGCTGCTGTCGGGCATGGTCGGTCCAGAAGCCAGAGCGTCAAGCGCATGGTCAGGAACGTCGGACACCAACAGTGAGACCTGGGTTGCACCTATAGCAGCTTGCGCTGCACGGCCGCCCTTCAGCGCCGACAGGTGCTTGCGAATCGCATTGATCTCGGCAATGGGTGCGCCGGAATGAACAAGAATGCGGTTCGTCTGAACTACATCAGCAAGGGTGAAATTCGAATAGAAGGGTTTCTCGGCGATGGCCGACGCGCCGCCGCTGATGAGAAACAGCACCAGCGATCGCTGGGGAAGAGCTCCGAGCAATTGCAGGATGGCATCGCCGGCGCGGAGCGAGTCTTGGTTGGGCAAAGGATGCCCGCCACAAAAATATTGCAGACCTAGAACAGGGTTGGACACAGGAGTAGGACATGAAACGACTCCGGTGAGGGGGGCCGGCACGAGGTCTGAAAGTGCGTGGGCCATGCTGTGGCCGGCTTTGCCGAGCGAAATCACCACAATTCCCGAGAAATCGCTGATGTCGTAGCTGCGATCGGCAATGCTGAGGATGCTGTCGGAGAGGCTCACATAACGGGCGAACGCGCGGGAAATGCTGCATGCGGCGAGAGCGAAATCGAAGATATCCCGCGCGTGTCTTCGCATCTCGCCAGGAAGGATTGGCTGTATTTGCGGCGACATTGGGCACGATTATAGGGGCGTGCGGTAGCCCGGCACAGTGCGATATCAACGGGGACGGCTGCCGGTCCTAGTGGACCCCGATGCTCTCATCGGAATGTGCGTCCAGTATTTCGCGCAGCCAGCTTTCGATGGTCATTCGCATTTCGTCGAGGTGCCCCTGGAAGAAGTGATCGCCCGGGATGAACACCAGCTCTTTCGGGTCGGCCGCCTGGGCCACGATCTCCTCGACGGCTCCATGTGGGCCGAATTGATCGCGATCGCCGCTGAGAAAGAGCTTAGGCTTACGGCATTCAGCCAGGAACTTGTAGGAGTAGAGCCGTCCTTCGGCTTCGACCGGAGTTCCGAGGGAAATCAGCGCCTGCACGGCGGGATCGGGACAAGATGCCCGTAGACCGCGGGCTGCGCCGAAGGAGAACCCCGCAAAGATGACGGGAAGCCCATACTCATGCTTGAGCCACGCCAGCGCTGCCTGAACATCTCCAACCTCTGCTCGGCCCTCGTGTTGGCCTTCGCTGAGACCCGTCCCACGAAAATTGAAACGCAACACGGGGAATCCCAGCGAATGCAATGCCTTCATGGCGTGAAACACCACCTTGTTGTGCATCGTGCCACCGAAAAGAGGATGCGGATGGCAAACCAATCCGGCGTGCGTCGCCTTGGCCTGGCCCAGATTCAGAAGCGCTTCCAGACGCCCCGCCGGACCTTGCAAGAACAGTGTTCGAATGGACGCGTGGGGAGCTGGCATGGAGAACGAGCTGCGATCGGCAGCAGACGTTCATGATAATTCACGATATCTTGAGAGTTGGTTTCTCCCGAGGAACGGCCAAGAGGAGATTATGATCCGCTTCGGAATTGCCGGATTTGGGCTGCACGCGGTCAAGCGTTTGATGCCGGGCTTCGCCAATGCCAGGAATTGCCGCGTGACGGCTCTGTCACGCCGAGATGCATTCCGGGCGCATGAATCGGCACAGGAGTTCGGAATCGCCCACGCGTTCACTTCCACCGCAGAGCTGTGTGCATGTCCCGAGGTAGATGCCGTTTTCATCGCTACCCCGGACGCGATGCATCTGGCGGACGTGCTTGCGGCCGTACAAAATCGCAAACCGGTACTGGTGGAAAAGCCGATGGCGATGAACGCCGAGGAAGCACAGAAGATGATGGAAGCTGCGCGAGCGAGCAGCGTTCCGCTCGGGGTCGCGCACGTAATGCGTTTTGAGGAGAGTGTTCGCTGGTTTCAGCGGCGGCTCTCTTCGGGCGTGATAGGCAAGCCCGTGCTGGCCCGCGCCAGCTTTGTTGCACCGCTGCTGAACAGCCCGCGCACCTGGATCAACGATCCAGCCTTGGCAACCGGCGGCCCGCTGGCTGATGTCGGCGTGCATTGCATTGATACCCTGCGCTACGTCTTAAACGAGGAGGTGCAGTCGGTGATGGCGCAAGCCCACTACGATTCGCACTGGGTAGTTGAGGCGACGGGAACCACGTTGCTAAAGTTTACCGGAGGCACCCTCGCCACAATTTCCGTCTCAGCCCGCTCGCCCTATCAGACGCTTCTTGAGATCATCGGCGAAACCGGGATTCTTTCAGCCAGGAATGCATTAACGGTGGATCATCTCATCACGCTCGAGCTGCGCGAGGCGTTTGACGTCATCGAGAAGGTCGAGGTGTCGAATGCGGACGCCTACACTGTCCAGGTAGAGGCATTCGCTACAGCTCTAGAATCCGGTAAGGAGTTCGAGATATCGGCAGAAGAGGGCTTGCAAAATCAGAGAATCCTCGACGCCATCTTCCGCAGCGTAAAGAGCGGCAGCTCCGAGACGGTATGAGCCCTATTCCGAAGGCACTTTCGCTTCCGCATGGTGGGGAAGCGGCGTCGGCATTTCCGACACATTCCAGGCCCAGGCAGCGAGAAAGGCCGCACCCTCATTAATTTGGTCGGGAATGACCTTGTCGAAGGTGTCGGTCTGGCTGTGATGCGCCTGGCGATAGTGATCGGGAAGCTGCAAACAAAAATAGGCAGGCACGCCTTTGTCCAGAAACTCCACGTGATCTGACGATCCGTAATAGTGCGTGCTAAGGGTTTCGAGATCGAAGACCTCACGCAGAGGCTCGTAGATTTCCGACATGAGCGGGCCAGTGTCCCAGAGATTCTCGAGTGCGATGGTATACACCTTGCCGGTACCTAAGTCGTGAATGAGAACGGCATCAATTTTCGGCAGTTCAGCCTCGTGGTTCCTGAGGAATGTAGTTGCACCGATTCCGCCCTGCTCTTCGCCGGTGAAGAGGACGAAGGTGATTGTGCGTTTTGGCTTCCATCCCAAAGCCTTCAGCGTTCGCGCCGCCTCGAGCACAGCCATCGCGCCCGTGCCGTTGTCGAGTGCGCCTTGGCCGAGGTCCCACGAATCCAGGTGTCCGCCGATAATGACGCGTTCGTCAGCCAGCTCCGAGCCTTTGATCTCTGCGACTGTGATCGCAGCGGGAGCGGGCCTGTCACTGAAAGTATTGCGGAGATTGGCCGTCATTGTGACGGGGCCCGCTTTTAGCAGTCGCCAGATAAGGTCGTAATCTTCGTGAGTCAGGAATGCCATCGGAGCTGCGCTTGGTCTGTAAGCGGGGGAAACGCCGGTCATGTTGAAGAGACTATCGGGTTTGCCACTATCGACCAGGATGAGCGCGGGCTGTTCGTCGGCGATTTCTCGCATCAGTTGAGCCCGTTCGCGCCACGACATGCCCGGCGGCTTCACACCGTGCTGGGGAGGGATCACAGCATCATAGGCATTCTCTGGATTCGCCTCCAACTTCGAAAGATCGTCTGGCTTTCTGGTGAGAACGACCATTCCCTTCAGTTTGCCGCGGTACTTGCTGAACTCGGAGAGTTCGCTGATTTCTAGAGCCACAACATTCCCGCTCACATCGCCTACGGTCGCCTTACTCCAGCCGAAGCCGTGAATCCCGATGCTCCTTTGGATGGGACTTGTAATCGCAGCCGTCTCGACGCCGCGCGTCCAGGCATGGTCGATCGTGGCAGTTTCGAGGTGGGCATCGATGCCGTAGTCCTGAAAGCGTTTGAGGGTCCACTCGCTGGCCCGCTGCATTTGGGAGGAACCGGTAAGGCGCGGACCGATTTGCGTAGTCAGGTACTCGAGATCCTTGATCAGCTCGGAGTGCGCTTTCACCTCGTCAGCAATCTGCTGGTCGGCCGTTTCCATGGCCTTACGGTAGGTATCTTTTTGTTCGGTAGTACGTGGCTGTGAAGCTTGTGCGACGAGGTGTGCAGAAAGAGAAATCAGGCAGACGAAAAATGCTGCCCAGCGGAAATGTCGATCCAATGCCGGCTCCTCACTCTAGTGCTTCGTATTTGCATCATAGCTTGTTCCTGAACCGCTGAGCCAAGAAGCGGAATGGTCATGTATGCTGAGGCTCGAGCATGAATGATGTCCGCAAAGCGTGGCGTTTCGCCGTATGGCTGCTGTTCCTGTGGTTGGCAGTGCTGGGGACGTGGGGAACCGGGCAGTCGCAGCAGACACCAAAGGCGCCCGAAGCTTCATCTTCCTCGCAGGATGAAGCGGCTTCCGTAGTATCTGACCAGCCCATTACCAAGGCGGAAGCGAAAGCGCTATTTCGCTCGGTGGACGAGATTCTACAGATTGTCAGCCAGGACACCGGGCTTCCGATTAAGCACAAGGTCAAGCGCAGACTCATCACGCGCGACCAGGTCGAGCGCTATGTGGCGAAAAGGCTGGAAAGCGACAAAGATGCGCAGCGGCTGGAGCGCGAGCAATTGGTCCTGAAGAAATTCGGGCTGATACCGTCTAATTACGACCTGCATGCCGAGTTTCTCAAGCTGCTTCGCGAGCAGGTCGCGGCATACTACGACCCGAAAACCAAGACGGTCAATCTGCTCGATTGGGTACGTCCGGAGTTGCAGCGTCCCGTGCTGGCGCACGAGCTGACGCACGCTTTGCAGGACCAGTCGGTGGATTTGCGCGTTTGGTTTCGGGCGGGTGCCAAGGAAAACGGCACGCTGCCTGATGAGCAGGAGCAAGTGGTGGAGGAGGCACAGGCCGCACGCGAGGGGGTCGCCGAGGGCCAGGCAATGGTTGCCATGATCGACTACATTCTTGCCCCGTCGGGCCTCAACATCCTGAAAGCGCCGGACGTGGTGAACTCCATGCGCGCTTCGATGACGGATGACAAAAATCTACCGGTGCTGGCGGCGGCTCCGGCTTACCTGCGGGAGTCGTTGCTGATGCCGTACGCGTTCGGCTTCGACTTCGAGCACGCCGTGTTAGCCGCAAAGGGCACGGACGCGGCTTTCAGTGGGGTTCTGAAGAGTCCGCCGAAAGACACGTTCGAGGTGATGGATTCTAGTGCATATTTGGACAATCAATCGGTTGCGCCGCTCAAAGTTCCTGATCTCGACCAGTTGATTGCGCCGGACTATGAGCGGTACGACTTCGGCGGCATGGGCGCCTTCGACGTTTATCTGTTGGCCAAGCAGTATGTGCCGGATAAGGATCCGAAAGAATACTATCCGCACTGGCGGGGCGGATACTACCTAGCGGCGCATGCCAAGACTGCTCCGAAGGACCGGATTGCGCTGATTTATCTGTCGCGTTGGGATTCGCCGGAAACGGCACGGGCCTTTGCGACGATGTATGGAGATTACGTGCCGAAGCGTTACACGATACCCCCGCTCCGAGCGCCGGGAAACTCCCCAGGCGGAGATGAGTCGGGCAATCTTTCCCTGAGTTGGGACTTTGGTGAGCAAGGCAAGGTCGTTATCCAGACGCGTGGCGATCAGCTCTTGATCCTTGAGGGATTTGATGAGACTGTAACGCAACGTGCTCAGAAGGCGCTTTTCTGACCGCTTTGCACCGAACCCAACGGATGTGTCGTAAGTCACAACCAGCCGTGACATAAGTATTACAATCCTTTTTCCCCAGAGTTGGTAGTCTTGCCTTGGCCCACCAGGAGTGGGTGTCCCGACAACATATTCCCGAAAACAAGGGGTGTCATGGTTCGACAGGAAAAGCGGATTAACTGGGTCACGTCTAGCTTCATGGTGGCCTTTCACATTGGCGCCGTCGCAGCATTGTTTATGTTCAGCTGGAAGGCGCTCTTCGTATCGATCTTTCTCTACTGGCTGGCCGGCAGTTTCGGCATCGGGTTGGGCTATCATCGGCTTCTCACTCATCGCGGCTTCAAGTGTCCGAAATGGCTGGAATACTTCCTCACCATCTGCGCAACGCTGGCTCTCGAAGGTGGGCCAATTTTCTGGGTTGCGACGCACCGGCTTCACCACCAGATCACCGACAAGCCCGGCGACCCGCACAGCCCGCGCGACGGGGGTTACTGGGCGCACATGGGTTGGATCATGAGCGGCGAATCGATGCACAACAAGATCCAGGGCCTGCTGCCCTACGTGCCTGACCTTCGCAAAGATAAGTTCCACGTCTGGATTAGCGAGTGGCACTGGGTGCCGATGGTGGTCCTCGGACTCGCTCTGCTCGCCATCGGCGGATGGCAGCTGGTTTTCTGGGGCATCTTCCTGCGGACTGTGTTCCTGCTCCACTGCACCTGGCTGGTGAATTCGGCGACCCACATGTGGGGCTCACAGCGATTCGCCACCGGCGATGACTCGCGCAATTCGTGGTGGGTGGCTCTGCTCAGCTTTGGCGAGGGCTGGCACAACAATCACCACGCGCATCCGCAGTCGGCCCGTCACGGACTGGCTTGGTACGAGATCGATTTCAACTGGTATGCCATCAGGATCCTGCAGGCTATTGGCTTAATCAGGGACGTTAAGCTTCCGAAGCTGCGCGAAGCGCGCATTCAGCCGGTTGTGAAACCGGAACTCAAACCGGAAGAAGCACTCGCGGCGGCCTGCAGCGGCGATTGATTATTCCGCGAGCGAACACGAGCAAGTAACCACAGAGGCACGGAGCGCAGAGTTTCGTGCCTTTCCCATTTTGTTTCCAGATCGAGCCTGCCTGATACTCCAACCGGCGAGGCACTTTCAGCCAGTGCTATCCTTCCTCTGACAGCATCATGCGCATCACGAGTCGCAAGAAGACCCTCGCCTTCGCCGTTACCCTCGGCGTGCTTGTGGCTGCTGTTGCGCTGGTCCTCAACATAAGTTGGATCGTTCTCAACTGGCGCGAGGTCGTCCCGCTGTTCCTCGGTGTCCTGTTCTTCGGATTCATCATTGCCGGAGTGATTCTGAACACCATCTTTCTGGTGCGCGAGGTGCGTCGCAACGAGCAGCAGGACAGTTTCCTGAACGCCGTCACCCACGAACTGAAGACGCCCATTACCTCGATTCGCCTTTACCTGGAAACCTTGCAACAGCGCCAACTCGACGAGAATCAGCGGCGCGAGTTTTATCAGATCATGCTCGAAGACTCGCAGCGGCTGATGGGTACAGTCGAGCAGGTATTGCGTGCGGCGCGCGTGACGCAGAGAAGTGTCCCGCTATCAAAAACGGACATTGATGTTGGACCGCTGGTGCAAGACGCTGTGGACTTGGTTCGCGTGCGACACCATCTTGACTCGGGTACAGTCACCTGGGACCTGGACGGTCTGAAGTCCGAGCAGTTGAGTGTTGAGGGCGATCGCGACGAGCTCTCGGCCGCGCTGTCGAACGTGCTCGACAATGCAGTGAAGTATTCTCCCCAAGACCCTCGAATCAAAGTGGAAGTGGTTACGCCTGACTTGCAGACAGTCCAGATCAAGGTTCAGGACAATGGCATTGGGATTCCTGCCGGTGAACTCAAGCGAGTCTTCAAGCGTTTTTATCGAGTGCTCACCCCATCGGCTGCGCAGGTGAAGGGAAGCGGTCTCGGACTGTTCATTGTGCGGGCCGTTATCCAGCGCCACGGCGGCAAGACATGGGTGGAGAGTGAAGGCAGTGGAAAGGGGACGACCGTTACCATCGAACTGCCAAGGTATCAATCATGACCGGCCGCATTCTGGTAGTCGAAGACGAACAGCATCTGGCTCACGGGTTGAAGTTCAACCTGGAAGCGGAGGGTTACACCACCAGCGTCGCCGGCGATGGCGAGACGGCACTGGAGATGCTCCTTAAGCAGAAAGAGCCGTTTGATCTGCTGGTGCTGGATATCATGCTGCCTGGCAAAGACGGCTTCGCGGTCGCAACTGAGCTTCGCAAGGCCAATCAATTCATCCCCCTACTTATGCTCACTGCGCGGGGACGCCCCGAAGACGTGCTGAAGGGGTTTGCTGCGGGTGCCGACGATTATCTGCCCAAGCCTTTCAACCTCCAGATACTTCTAGCGCGAATTCAGAGTCTGCTGCGACGCCGGGACTGGGCGCGCACGCTCGCAGATGATTCGTCCAATCGCGAAGTTAAACCTTCGGTGGTAGCCAGTGCTGATACCCCGCGAGAGTTCGAGGTCTACGCCTTTGCCGGGCGCCAGGTCGACTTTGCCACGCTGGAACTGCGCGCAAAGGGCAAGATTTACCGGCTCACGCTCATGGAAGCCGAACTATTGCGGCACCTGATCCACAGTGAGGGGAAGGTGGTTTCGCGCAAGCAGATACTCGAGCAAGTGTGGGGCTTGCATGAAGACACCGACACCCGCGCCATCGACAACTTCATCGTCCGTTTGCGGAAGTACATCGAGCAGGATCCTTCCCGCCCGCAGCACCTGCTGACCGTGCGAGGGGTCGGTTATCGATTCCTTGCCGATCCCGCCGAGGCTAGTTAGTCACTCTTCAGATTTTCTGCCGAACACAATGAGATCTGAGCATGATCATTGCCCCACCCGCTTGCAGTGAAATAGACTGCCGCTTTGCACAAATGAATATCGGGTCCATCGGATCGTGGACCTTCCTCGAGGTCAAGCATGAAATGTCGTCTCTGGTTTTTGCACATTTTGCAATTCATAGGGCTTTGCATCGTTCTGGCTGTTTTTCTCGCGGCACAAGACACGGTTCGCGCTACGGTCAGCGCAGCCGGGCAGAGTGCCGCTCCCATCACAAATCTCACGAAGAACGATTTCTCCGTGAAGGATGCCGGCAAACCGCGCACTCTGACAGCTTTCACTGCTCCCGATGTGAAGAAGCCGGCTCCGGAGAAGCTGAAAGCCAACGAGTACAGCAATTTTCCCGACCTTCGCGAAGCTGATGGCGCTATTTTCGTTGTGCTGGACACTGTTCATACCCCCTACACCGACGAGCGCGACGCCCGCATGCAGATACTGAAGTTTCTGGCCAAAGCGGCGCAAGCCAAACACGCAATAACGTTGGCGATCATGGATGAGAAGGCCCTGCACGTTTTTCATGACTACCGCACTGGCTCTGATGTGCTGCTTGCTGCGCTGGTCAAGTCAGGGCTGGGAGGGCTGAAGGGTGTAACGCCGCCGCCAGCAGTGGACGAGGCGCAGGTCAATCGAGAGGCAGCACGCCTCACGGCGTTCAGCAAGGGTGAAAACGCCAATCCTGCACCGCCTGAGCAAATGCGCTTCTTGGTTGACCTTCCGATGTACATGTTCGAGGAGGTTGCCTTGGCCGCCTACGGTCTACCGGGCCGCAAAATGCTGGTTTGGGTGACCAACGAAGTGCCCTTTGACATCGATCCAAAAACCCGGCAGTTCAAGTCGCCGCTACAGAGCAGCCATGGCGTTGCGGTGAACGGCGCTGCAGTCGGTGGAACGAAAGAGGTGCTTAGCAGCGCCGATGTGAAAAAGTTGATGCCGCTATGGCACCGCTCCATTCGCTCTCTCTTCGATGCAGGCGTAGCAGTTTATCCGGTCGAGGTTCGCGGTTCGTCCTCGGCCGGCAGTGCTTCGTTCACCCTCGAAGCAATGAAGACCCTGGCACAAATGACAGGAGGCAAGGCGCTTTACGGCAGCAACGATCCCTTTCCCGATGTATTTGCCGCGAGCACGGCCAACTCCGCCGGATACTCCTTAACCTACGCTGCTGACGCTGCTACTGACACCGACTTCCGCCCCGTAGAGGTGAGCGTCAATCAGGCGGCGGTGCAGCTCGGCCAGTCTGCCGGCTACTTCCCTTATGAAGGCACGCCAAAGTCCCGCGCAGGCGAAGAGGTCGGTATGGCAATGCATTCAACCCTGCAGTTTACTGGCATTCTCTTCAATGTCGAAGTAACCGGTTTCGAGGACAGCGCCGCCGGCAAAAAGAAGGCAAACCTCGTTATTACTCTTCCGGGTGACTCCGGAATCGTGAACGAAACCGCCGGTTCAGTTGATGTAGGCCTGGTTGCTGAAGCCGTGAATGCGGCCGGTCAGAAAGTCGGCACCATGAACGAAGGCGCCGGCGGCAAGTTCCAGCCAGATCAGGTAGCACAAATCAAAGAGGCGGGTTTTCAACTCAAGCGTTCGTTCGAGGTTGCCCCAGGAGAATGCACCGTTCACCTCGTGATAGGCGACAATCAAACGGGCCGCACTGGCGACGTGGTTTTTCCGATGACGGTGAAGTAGAGCAGGCTGGAGCATTAGCAAGTGTTCCATCAGCGGCTAGCTGGCACGCCTTACAGGCTGCGAAAAAGTCCAGCTCACAGAGGGCTTTGTTGCCAGGCACGACTTTCAGTCGTGGCGCAAGCTGTTGAAATTACATCCGGGCTTACGCCGCTGCGATAAGTTTCTGACATCGAGAATGACTGTTTCGCCGGCCCGTGGGCATGTCAGAGATTGCGCTATATCGCTCGCGCCAAGACCAGCGTGACATCGTCGGGCTGCTCGTTACCACCGATCCAGTCGGCGACTGCGCCAGTCAGCACGTCGCTGATGCGCGACAGCGACTGTTCGCGATGGGTGCGAATCAGGTCCAGCAGACGCTCCTCGCCAAACTCTCCGTACTCGTTCTCCGGCTCGGTCAGTCCATCGCTGAAGGCGACGAAGATATCGCCGGGATGCATGGGCAGGCGGTTTTCGCCGTAGCTAATGCCGTCGAAGAGCCCGACCACTGTGCCCGACACTTCCAGGCGGTGGATAGTTCCATCGCGGCAGATCACCATAGGCGGAAGGTGTCCGGCGTTGGAGTAGGTCAGTGTCCGGCTCGCCCCGTCGTAACACCCGAGGAACATGGTGGCGTACTTCTCAGGCGGGGTGGAGCGGTAGATTTGATAATTCAGCGTTGCCATTAATGAGCCGGGAGCGCATTCGCCCTGAGGCAAGTCAAGCGTGAGGTATTGGCTTCCCTGAATATCGCCATTGCCCGGCCCGAGGAGTGCTGGTTCGAGGCTATGCTGAGGTTCCAGCGAGTAGGCTCGAACAAACGCGTGGACGGTCGCCATCAACAACGCAGCCGAAATTCCCTTGCCGCTGATGTCGCCCACAGCGAGCATCAAGCGATCATTTCGCAGCGGGATGAAATCGTAATAGTCGCCGCTTACCGTACGCGCCGGCCGGCAGACGCCGTGCAGTTCGAGTCCCGGGATACCCGTAATCTCAGCAGGAAAGAGGAGCGTCTGCACCTCGTGCGCGATGGCAAGCTCGCTCTCCAGGCGTTGTTTCTCTTTTTGTTCAGCTATCAGCTTGGAGAGAGAAGCCGACATTGAGTTGAAGGACTGCTCCAGTGTGGCCAGCTGGTCGCGGCTGGTGACCTGGATCCTATGGGAGAAATCGCCCTCATTGACATGCTGGGTAGCCGTATACAGCTCAGCGACGGATTTGGTCATACTACGTGTCAATCGCACGCCGATGTAGAGTGCGACCAGTTCAATTAATCCAAGAAAAATCGCGATGCCGACCAGCACCTGCATGAAGATCCCGGCCTTTGTCCCCAGCGTGCCGAAAAGCACGTTGTAGAGCATCGAAGGCCGACTTCCGACCACGATTGCTCCGGTCAGCTCTTTTCCGGATTGCCAGTCAAGTGCGCTGAACAGGGTCCACCAGTGGAACTCCGGGTCGAAGCCGCTGACGGCGGGTTGCACAATTCCCGCCTCGACGCTGGTGATGTTTTTATCGGCAATTTTCACGGTGGATTTTGAGCCGCCGATATTGATGGTCACGGTATCGGGCCGCTCCTTGGAGTTCGTCTTGGAAGAAGTAGGCGATGGAGTTGGGTTTTCCGCTTCCGACGCGGGAGGATAAAGCTCTACCGATCCCACCCGGGCTGCACGTTGCAACAGATCGGAAGTCATTGGCACATTGGAAATCACCGTAATGCTTTGCGCACTGGCCTCGACGTGCTTTACTGCACGCATGTTCAACCGTCCGGAGTCCACTACAAAATTGCTCAGCTCCTTCTGCGCCGTGTACGGTAGCTTTTCGTGAATCTCTACGATCCTGTTGCCGGGCTCGATCACGAAACCGTGATCTCCCTCGAGCACGGTGACCGTGCGCTGGCGAAAGCCTTCGTTCGAGGCATTGGCGATTTCGGCGGCCAGTTCGGCTGTGAGCTTACCTTGCCGTGCCAGATTGCGGACCTGCATGGCCAGAGCATTGTTGGCGGTTGCCAGGTGTTGCAGTTCGATGTCGAGGTCGGAGAGCGCGACATAAGTGGCGAACTGGCCGGCGAAGAGGTATCCGGCCAGTAGCACCATGGCAATCAACAGAATGATGGGAATGACGCCAATGAAGACGTAGGTTACGATCAGGCGGTTCCGCAGGCGCCACAGCAGTGCCTGGCGGGCGTATCTGACACCGCCTAGGAGCAGAAAGAGCACGAACAGGTACGTACTCAGCGTCGCCCACATGCTGAGCGTAGTGCCGCTGGCCGACCGGGCGAGAAGCTTCCACAATTGCAGCACAGCTGCTACGATCCCAAACCACAGCGTCGTCTTGCCCAGCTTGCTGGTGGGTCGCAGCGCCCGCCGAATCAGCATTCGTGCTTCTTCGAGTTTTGCTAGGTCAGCCACAGTCCTCGTGTGCCATTGGCTCTAGGGATTATAGATGTGACGCGAACGACTCGGCTTATGGCTTGTTACGTGGGAGGTGGTAGAAAGGTTCCCGCGAGGGTCCGGTTTAGGCTGAAGGACGATCGACGCGGTGTAGAATTTTCTGCTGTTTCGCTAGAGCTCAGGATAAAGATCAAAAAACGCCTCAATACTCTGCTTTAGTTGTTGTTCTATTTGCTCTTTTGATCCCTCGACAATGTGAATGGTTACACTTGCCTCGCGGCCATGTTTCAGTTTGATCTTGGCATCGCTAATTTCTTCAATATCGTCGGAGGGCAACAAACGCATTCCATAAAGCAAAGTAAGGTTCGCCATGCCCAAAATTCTATCGCTATTCAGGTCAGGATGGTGCTTGCCGTCACTGCTTGTTAGAATCCCAACGGGTGATAGTCGCGCATCTTTTTTCTTTCTGCGGAATCTATCCAACTTCCATGATCGAAAACACCCGAAATGTCATCATTATCGGCTCCGGCTGCTCCGGGTTGACCGCCGCCATTTACGCTGCACGCGCCAATCTCAAACCGCTCGTCATTGAGGGCCATGAACCGGGCGGGCAATTGGCGCTGACAACCTTAGTAGAAAACTTTCCCGGTTTCCCGGAAGGTATTCAGGGACCTGAACTTATTGACAACATGCGCCGGCAGGCGGAGCGCTTTGGCGCAGAGGTCAGAACCGGTCACGTCGTCAAAGTCGACCTGGGAGGAAAGACCTCGGGCCTGAAGTCAAAGGTGATCGAGGTGAATCTCGGCCGCGAGGCGCTACTGACGCGGGCGCTGATCATTGCCAGTGGAGCATCGGCACGCTGGCTCGGGCTTCGGAACGAAATGGCGCTCATCGGACACGGTGTTTCGTCGTGCGCTACATGCGATGGATACTTCTTCTCCGGGAAAGATATTGCTGTCATCGGCGGAGGCGATTCCGCCATGGAGGAGGCCCTCTTCCTGACGCGGTTCGCTACGAAGGTGACCATCATTCATCGTCGCAGCGAGTTTCGCGCGTCAAAGATCATGCTCGATCGCGCCCGCCAGCACGATCGGATCGAGTTTCTGACTGACACAGTCGTGGACGACGTTTACGACGCAAACAAGAAAGAAGTAACAGGCTTGCGCCTGCGCAATGTGAAGTCGGGTGAGCAGTGGGACTTTCCCACCAGCGCGATGTTTTTGGGTATCGGCCATACACCGAATGCGGATTTTGTAGGAGAGCAGCTCAAGCGCGATGGCGAAGGCTATATCGTGCCGACCGATGGGCCGGTGGGTACTTTGGTGCCTGGCGTTTTCGTCTCGGGTGACGTGGCCGATCGGCGTTATCGACAGGCCGTTACCGCTGCTGGCACAGGTTGCATGGCAGCTCTTGAAGTCGAGAAGTACCTGGAAGAAATCGGAAAGTAGCCTCCAAGGTTGCGGAAGAAATTGCTTTTGCAAAACAGCTTTGTCAGGGCCCGACTCTAGTCGCGCCCTACCACATCCAAAACATTCCGGGCCTTAGCCCCTGAGGGAATTACTCGACAGCGAAGGCTCCCGCACGGCCCTGCCCCATATGTCCTCACCCGCCTCCGAATTCGAACTGGCCGACGGCGCCGCGCAATTCATCCTGTCTCGTTGTTCCCTGCGTCCGCGGATTGGTCTGGTCTTGGGCTCCGGTCTCGGCGGCTTCGCCGATGATCTAAACCAAGCGGCGAAAATTCCATACGGCGAAATCTGCGGCTTTCCCCAAACCACGGCCATTGGTCACGCCGGGACGCTCGCGCTTGGCATGGCCAGGGGCGTTGTTATTGCGGCAATGCAAGGGCGAGTGCACCTTTACGAAGGTTACACAGCGAAACAGGTGGCTTTTCCCATCCGCGTCTTCAGCCGGATGGGGATCGGAGCCGTCGTGCTGACGAACGCTGCCGGCGGCATCAACCCGAACTATGCCCTGGGATCGTTAGTCGCGATTCGCGATCACATCAACCTGCAAGGCCAGAACCCACTGGTTGGTCCGAATGAAGAGCGATTCGGTCCGCGCTTCCCCGATATGACCGACTGCTACAACGCGCAGTTCCGGCAACTCGTTCTCGAGCACAAGAGATCGCTCGGAGACATTCATGAAGGCGTGTATGCTGCGGTGCCAGGCCCGAGCTACGAGACGCCGGCGGAAATTCAATTTCTTCGCACAATCGGCGCCGATCTCGTTGGCATGTCGACCGTGCCCGAGGTTATTGCCGCACGTCATATGGGTATGGAAGTCCTGGCAATTTCCTGCGTAACCAACATGGCTGCCGGTTTGAGCGGCAAGAAGATCAGTCATGAGGAAGTGCTCGAGACCGGCGAGCGGGTTCGCAGCAAATTTCAGGCGCTACTGTGCTCCGTGCTGCCGTCCATCGAGCAGGTGATTGCCAAACGCTGAGCAAGGGCCCTGAATTACACTGTGTGGGCGCATGTCGGGAAAGTCCTATCTCATTGGCATTGCCGGGCCTTCGGGAGCAGGCAAGAGTTTTCTCGCCGAGCACCTCGCCCAGGCGCTGGTAGCGCCGGTTCTGCCGCTCGATCACTATTATCGCGATCTCTCTCACCTACCATGGGACGTACGGGCGCAGTCGAACTTTGACGAACCGGAAGCTCTTGAACACGAGCTGCTCATTTCCCAGGTACAGGAACTCGGCCAGGGTGCTGCAGTTGCAGTTCCCATCTACGATTTCATCCAGCATACCCGCACCGGCGAGACACGACTGTTGCTCCCCGGCCGCTACGTAATCATCGAAGGGATTTTCACGCTCTATTGGCTGGAGTTGCGTAGACTTCTAGGAACCAGCGTTTACGTTGAGGCCAGTGAAGAGCTCTGCCGGGAACGACGTCTGGACCGTGACGTACGGGAGCGTGGACGATCGCCGGAGTCAGTGCTCGAGCAGATCCGCTCGAGCGTCTTTCCGATGATGTATCGATACGTCGAACCCACTCGATCACATGCGGAAGTGGTTTTATCCGGTTCGGCGGAGATTCATGAGAGCGTCAGCCGCGTTCTGGAACACGTTCTGCCTAACAGGAGACAGCGCCAGAAGACCACAGCCGTGAAATGAGGAGCAACATGAAGCGTGCCTGCATACTTGGCGTTCTCCTAATTGCGCTCGGGAGTGCTACAGTTTCCGCGCAAGATCAGCCTCCCTCCCTGGCCCTTCCTACCAGCAAGGCTCTCTCCACACCGGCCGCAGAATCAGCACAACGCACGAACAGTTTTCCCGTCAGCGCTGCACTCAGTCCAAACGGAAAATACCTGGCAGTGTTGAACGCCGGCTTCGGCTCGGGCGAATCCCATTACTGTCAATCGATTGCGATTGTTGAACTCGCGACCGGCCACCTTCGGGATTTTCCCGATCCCCGGCTGGGTGCCGATGCAAAGCAGTCCTACTTTGTGGGACTTGCCTGGAATTCTGCAGGAACCGAACTCTACGCTTCCTTTGCTTCGCTGACCGACCCTCAAGGTAAGAGTCCGAACAGCACAGGAAACGGGATCGCTGTTTACAGCTTTGCCAACGGTCAACTCACGCCTGCCCGGTTTCTGAAGCTACCGCTCGTGACAATTTCCGAGAATCGCAGGAATACCTATGGCGCCAAACAGGTTCCGGCAAAACAAACTATTTCGTATCCTGCCGGCCTGGCAGTAGTGAAGCCTAGTGGAGGCGATGCGCTGCTAATAGCTGAGAATCTAGCCGATGACGTCGTTCTCATCGATATTGAGGATGGTCATGTTCGGCAGCGGTTTCCTCTCGGTCGCGGCAAAGTTGTTCCGAGTATGTTCCCCTACACCGTGGTTGCAAATCGTGCCGGTACGCGGGCATGGTGTTCGCTGTGGAATGGCTCAGCCGTGGCTGAGCTTGATCTGCGAAGCGGTAAGGTAGTTCGTTCCATCGACCTGTTGCCTCCCAAGATTGAAACCGACGCGTCTTCTCATCCCACCGCTCTGCTGCTCAGTCCTGACGAGTCGCGCTTATATGTCGCACTGGCAAATCGCGACCAAGTCGCGATAATCACCGCCTCAACTGCCAAGGTCGAACGCTTTCTCGATACCCGCTTGCCACGACAGAGCTATGGCGGCAATTTTCCTATCGCTCTTGCGCAATCTGCCGACGGCAAGACCCTCTACGTTGCCGAGTCAAGTTCCGATGCTGTTGGTGTCTTCGACCTTCGCGAATCGCGAGGAACTCATGCGCAGGCCAACTCCGACCGGGCCTACTATTTCATCCCGACCGAGTGGTATCCCACGGCCCTGGCTTTAACGGGCGATGACCTGTGGATCGTTACCGGCAAAGGCATAGGCACCGGGCCGAACTCCGCGATGGAAGCTGTCCCGTTACGAGGCAACAAGCCGCAGCATCCATATATCGCTTCCATGATTCGCGGCTCGGTATCGCGCGCCAATCTGAAGACCGCCGAGCGCGACCACGAAACCCTGACTGCTGAGGTTTTAGGCAGCAACCGCATGGAAGGCCGCACCAACCAGATCAGGTTTGCACAGCGCGACAATCCCATTCGACATGTGATCTATGTCATCAAGGAGAATCGAACTTACGATCAGGTCTTCGGCGATATCAAGGAGGCAAACGGCGATCCGTCTCTGGTGATGTACGGCGAAGACATCACCCCAAATCAACACAAGCTGGCACGCCAGTTCGGAGTGCTCGACAACTTCTACGATAGTGGTGAGGTATCCGGTGACGGGCACCCATGGTCGATGGCTGCCATCACCAGCGACTACAACGAAAAGAACTGGCCCATCGCTTATCGTGGCGGCCAAAGAGAATACGACGCTGAGGGTGTCGTGGGCACCTCAATTCCGCTCGACGATGGCATCTCCGACGTCAACGAGCCGGCTACCGGATACCTTTGGGACAATCTGGCCCGGCACAACAAGTCCTATCGCCACTATGGCGAATACATTGAAACACGCTGGTGTGAGGAGTTGGAGCAGCAACACACTGCCACTACGGGTGGAGCGAAGGGCGACATACCAAAGTGCAAGCGGAACGCGATCCGTCCCGGTGAAGAGTTGCCCGCCGCCCTCGGAGGTGGCAAGAGTCCTTATCAGTTCGAAATTCCGTTAATGGCGAAAAACACACCCACAAAGGCCGACCTCCGCGGTCACTTCGATCCGCAATATCCGGACTTCAAGGTGGAGTTTCCCGACCAGTTCCGCGCCGACGAGTTTCTGCGCGAATTCGCCGGTTTCGTGAATGCGCGCAAAACCGGCAAAGGCGACCAGCTACCCGATTTTCTGCTGGTTCGCCTGCCCAATGACCACACCGCGGGGACGAAGCCTGGATCGCCGACTCCGAAGGCTGCTGTCGCCGACAATGATCTCGCCGTAGGCCGCTTGGTGGAGGCGGTTTCGAGCAGCCCTTACTGGGACGACACTGCCATTTTCATTCTCGAGGATGACGCCCAGAACGGCGCCGATCACGTTGACGCGCATCGCAGCACCGCGTTGGTCGTGAGCAAGTACGCGCCCCGTTCTGCGCAACCTCTCGTAGAGCACAACTTCTACACCACGGTAAATATGGTTCACACCATGGAGACACTTCTGGGTTTGCCGCCCATGAATAACAACGACGCATACGCCGCAGTCATGGCGCCGCTGTTTACAGGCGCTGGAGACCAGCCCCCATTCAAAGTCGACTACCGCAATCGCGACAACGGACTTATTTACCAGGCCAACGCAAAGAACGCTCCCGGTGCCAAGGAATCCTCCTCGCTCGATTTTTCTGTAGCCGATGCAGCCGAGGTGGACCTACTGAATGCCATTCTTTGGCGCGATGCCAAGGGTGACGTCCCAGTACCCGAGCCGCGTCACTCGGTCATCCCTCCTGTATTCTTCGGTAGGTAAGACTTACATTCTTCGCACAGAACGGGAAATTTGCCATATAGCTTCAGCAACACCAGTTATTGATACTTAGCATCACAAGTTATTGATACTGCGAAGGGGGGTACCTGCTAACGAAACATGTCCACAGAAGTGCGGTTCATATTCCCCGGTAGTGCAATGGAAAAAATCGGTTCTGCATTAGAATATGAATGCAAATATCGTGTCGGGGTGTAGCGCCATCAGCAACGACCGCAAACCCAACGGCTCGGGAAAAGAGAAACAGGGAGGCTACGCCGAGCTCCAGTTTCCCGATACCAAGCCAACCCTGGCCTCAGCACCTGAGGCTGCTACGGAAGACTATCCGTTCGCCGTCGAGGCCCCCGGGTTCCTGACCCAAGTCCGCCCGACGGAAATGTTACGGGACGCGATCCTGAACCGCATCCAGTACACACTGGTCCGGCCCATGTCCGGGCTTGAGCCGGTGGACTACCTGAAGCCGGTTTCGCTGGCCATCCGCGACCGCATTGTGGATGCAATGCTGGAAACAGAGTCGCGTTTCCGCCACAAAGACGCGAAACGGCTCTATTACCTCTCCATGGAGTTCCTCATGGGACGTTCGTTGGGTGACAACCTGTCGAACCTGCGTATCGAGGAGCTCTGCCGTGGGGTACTGGCGGGTCTGGGCGTTAGTCTGGACGAAGTCCTCGACAGCGAATCTGACGCTGGATTAGGCAATGGTGGTCTCGGACGTCTTGCGGCTTGCTTCCTGGAGTCTCTCGCTACCTTGGGGATGCCTGGCTATGGCTACGGCATTGATTACGAGTACGGCCTGTTCAAGCAAGAAATCGTCGGAGGTTTTCAGCGCGAAAAACCTGATCGCTGGAAGGCTAATGGTACGCCGTTTGAGATCGAGCATCCGGAAGAGGCCATCAGCATTCCCATGTATGGCCGCATGGACTCGCAGCGTGATGCCGGCGGCAACCTGAAGCAGAACTGGATCAATTACAAGATTGTCGTCGGAGTTCCGGCGGATATGCCGATCGTCGGCTATCTCGGCCAAACAGTGAATTGGCTACGCCTGTTCACCGCCCGCGCTTCCGAAGATTTCGACATCGAGATTTTCAACCGGGGCGACTACATCCATGCCGTCGAGCAGAAGATCGCCAGTGAAAATATCTCGCGCGTCCTGTATCCCTCCGACTCGGCCATGGCCGGAAAAGAACTCCGCCTGGTGCAGGAGTACTTCCTGGTAGCGTGCGCCATTGGCGACATCATGCGCCGCTTTCGCCAGCAGCACGATGATCTCGAGCTCCTGCCGGCGAAAGCAGCCATTCAGATGAATGACACGCATCCCAGCCTGGCCGTCGTCGAGCTGCTGCGCGTGCTGCTTGACCAGTACAACCTGCCCTTCGCCAAGGCCTGGGACATCACGGAGCGGACCCTCGCCTACACGAACCACACGCTCTTGCCGGAAGCCCTGGAAAAGTGGTCGGTGCCGCTGATCGAAAAAGTTCTCCCCCGGCACATGCAAATCATTTACTCGATCAATGAGCGCTTCCTACGCCAGATCACCGACCTGCCTTCGATAAACAGCGACAAGCTACGCCGGATGTCAGTCATCGAGGAAGGTTACGAAAAGCAGGTGCGGATGGCCAACCTCTGCATTCTGGGCAGCCACTCGGTGAACGGCGTCTCAGAACTGCACAGCGAGTTAATCGTCAAGTCCTTGGTCCCTGATTTTGCGGAGCTTTGGCCGCAAAAGTTCAACAACAAGACGAATGGTGTGGCGCCCCGCCGCTGGCTGATGAAGGCCAACCCGCTGCTGACCGACCTCATCAGCCAGACGATGAACGAGCAGAAGTGGATCACCGACCTCAGTCGTCTGCGTGACCTGGAACCCTGGGCAGAAGACGCCGAGTTCCGCGCGGCGTTCAAGGCGGTCAAGCGGCAGAACAAATTGAAGTTGGCTCGGGTCATAGAGAGCCAACTTGGTACCGCTGTCGATCCCGACTCCATCTTCGATGTCCAGATCAAGCGCATTCACGAATACAAACGCCAGTTGCTGGCCGTCATGCACATCATCCACGACTATCTCCGCATCGTGGAACACGACGAAGATCCGGTCGTCAGCCGCACCTATGTTTTCTCAGGCAAAGCCGCACCGGGCTACTGGGCCGCCAAGCAGATCATCAAGCTGATTCACAATGTCGCTGATGTCGTGAACAAAGATCCTAAAGTAAAGGATGCCATCAAGGTCGCATTCCTTCCGGATTATCGCGTTTCTTTGGCCACGCTGATCATCCCTGGCGCCGATCTCAGCGAGCAGATTTCGACTGCGGGCATGGAAGCCTCCGGCACGGGCAACATGAAGCTCGCCATGAACGGCGCGCTTACGATCGGCACGTGGGACGGTGCCAACATAGAAATCGCCCAGGAAGTCGGGCTGGAAAACATCTTCATCTTTGGGTTGCGCGCCGAGGAAATCCTCGAGATGCAAAGGTCGGCCAGTTACAATCCGCGCGAACGGTACGACAGCGATCC
>DASRAA010000061.1:0-9123 GCA_035638375.1 Binatia bacterium
CTCTTCCCTGCCTGGCGGTGGTAAACCAGACGATGGCGCGCAAGTATTGGCCCACCGGCAATGTCCTTGGTGCGCAGATAACCGTGGGAAAACATTCTTGCCAGGTCGTCGGTGTCAACCGACCCTTCATCTACCGCAACGCGAGTTGGGACGTTCCCGACCCGGTTGTTTGTCTCTCGATGATGCAGGATTACCAGGGATGGTTTTTCATCGTGCTGCGAGGCACGGCGTCAATTCAAAACCTTCTCGCAGGTCTCGATCGCGAAGTTGCTGCGCTTGACAGTTCACTGCCCATTAATGACATGGAATCGCTGCACGAGCACCTACAGACTTCCTATTACGAAGCCAGAGTTCCGGCACAAATGGTCGGCGTTTACGCGATCTGTAGTCTTTTGGTGGCGACTCTGGGCGTCTACGCCGGTCTCGCTTACTCCACTCTGGAACGAACCCGCGAGTTTGCGCTGAGGGTGGCGCTCGGTGCCCAACGCAAACGTATTACGTCGATGATTTTGCGGGAGAGCGGCTCGATCGCATTGGGCGGCGTTTTCATTGGCGCGGTGGGTGGGTTCTTTACCGTCCGCCTCATGAAGAGTCTGCTCTATGGCGTTTCACCGTTTGATCCGGTCAGCGCTGTCGGTGCTGTATTCGTGCTGGCTGTCGCAGCCCTGACTGCTGCATGGCTGCCCGCCCGCCGCGCAGCCTCTATTGAACCTATGCAGGCACTCCGGTCGGAGTAGGCATACGGGGCAGGAGATCGAAATGCATTCCATCGCCCATCAATTTCGTTACGCGATTCGCCAGCTCTCCAACTCGCCCGGCTTCGCCATCGTTTCCGTACTCACGCTAGCACTCGGCATCGGAGCCAACATAGCTGTCTTTTCCGTAACGAATGCCGTCCTGCTGAATCCAAGCGGCATTCCCCATGCTGGCAACCTGGTCGCGCTGCGTGCCCACTACGACATTCCGCCCGACCTGGCCAATATCTCGATGTCGCCGCCCGATTTTGCCGATGCTGCCGAAGGAAAAGAGATCTTTTCTGCTGCTGCCATCATGACCGCCAACAGCTTCAACTTCAGCCGCGAAAACGCCAACCCCGAACTGATGATGGGTGCGCGAGTTTCATCAGGTTACTTCGATGTGTTCGAGGTGCGGCCCACACTCGGCCGGATCTTTACGCCGGAAGAGGATCAGCCGGGTGCGGGCCTCGTTGCCGTGCTCTCGCATCAGGCTTGGCAGAAGCGGTTTGCTGCCGATCCCAACATCCTTGGCCGCTCCATCATCCTCGATCAGCGCACGTATAGGATCATCGGCGTCATGGGCCCGGAATTTAACTGGCCGAATCAGGCAGAGCTCTGGGTTCCTATCGCCCTCCCTCCCGCTCGCTACCATGATCACGACTACCGCTATAACGAATATCTCTTTGGGTTGGCCCGCCTGCGTCCCGGGGTTACGTTGCAGCAAGCCAACACCTATCTGAAGAGAAAAGCGCAGGAGAACATTGCTTCCGAAGGGAGCAATAGCTACGGCCGTATCAGCGGCTGGGGAATTTTCTCCATGCCTTTGACTGAATTCATCGGCGGCAATCTTCGCAAGCCGCTTTTGATGTTGTTGGCTGCCGTGGGTATGGTGCTGCTGATCGCCTGCGCCAACATCGCTGGCCTGCAGATCGCGCGCGCCTCAGCCAGACAGCGAGACTTGGCAGTCCGTGTTGCGCTGGGGGCATCGCGATGGATGATCATTCGTCAGGCACTTGTCGAAAGCATCGTGCTTACGGTTGCAGGCCTTGGCCTGGGATTTCTCGTCGCGTTTGCGGCGGCCCCACTGTTGCTGCAAGGCCTGCCTCCCTCATTGGCCGAGCACCTGCATCTCTCGTTCGCAGGACCGGTCTTGTTCTTCGTAGTTATCGTCGCCGTTCTGTGTTCCCTGCTCTGTGGAGTTGTGCCTGCCTGGCATCGCACACAGCCTGGCTGGTACAGTGCTCTGCATGAATCTGGTCGCTCCCGCACCACAAGCCGCGGAGGACTACAGGCACGCTCTTTGCTGGTGGTTGCGCAGGTCGCGCTTTCGCTTCTCCTATTGGCCGGGGCCGGTCTTCTCTTTAGCAGTTTGAAGGCGCTTGAGACAGTTGAGACCGGCTTCCAGCTGAGCGGAGTAGCGACTGGATATTTTTCGCTACCCAAAACCGCTTACGAAAAAGATGAGCAGCAGGCCGCCTTTATGACCTCACTCGAGGAGCGCCTGCGCGCGATTCCCGGTGTGCAATCCGCCGCTCTTATCGATGCCATTCCCTTCAGCAACAACGGCGGCTCAGCCAGCTTCTTCATACAGGGGCAGCCTAGATCTCCTAACGCACCTCCGCCTCACGGGGGCATTCACACCATCTCGCCCGGATTCTTCGCTACGATGCGCATTCCCTTTCTGCAAGGTCGCGACTTCACCGACGAGGATCGCAAGTCCACCGAACAGGTTGCCATCATCGACTCAGTGCTCGCTCACCAGTACTGGCCTGGCCAGAACCCCATCGGCCAGCATATTTCGCTTGGCGATCCCGACAAAGGCCCGTGGTTCACGATTGTCGGCCTAGTTGCGCATTCCCGCTCCAATTCTCTGGAAGCCGACACCAATGAAGGTGTCTACTTCGTCCCAATCGCGCAAGTGCCCACTCCGACAGCGGGTCTGGTGGTGCACAGCTCGCGCCCGGCAGAAGGCTTGACCGCCGATCTGGCAGCCGCCGTACGTGCCGGCGACTCCAGCATTCCCATCTATGACGTGAAGACTATGGAGCAGCGCGTCAATGAATCGCTCGTCGGACGCAAGTTCGTCGTCATGCTGCTCGGTACATTTGCTGCCCTGGCGTTATTACTGGCGGCGCTGGGACTCTATGGCATTATCAGCTACTCCGTCCGCCTCCGTACCCGCGAGCTTGGCATGCGGATGGCTCTCGGCGCACAACGCAGCACTGTCTTGCGCCTAGTGCTGATGCACGGGTTGCGCCTCGCGGCGTTTGGCATCATCGTTGGAGTTCTCCTCGCGGCTTTCCTCTCTCGCTTATTCACTAGTCTGCTGTTCCGGGTCAGTGTGCTGCACGTGCTGCCCTGGCTCTGTGCTGCAGCCTTGCTGACGATTACCGTCTTAGTGGCCAGCTTTCTGCCTGCCCGACGCGCGGCCTCTATTGAACCCATGCAGGCACTGAGGAACGAGTGATCAATCGACCTCGGGAGTTGAGAAGAGATTATGCATACCTTTCTTCAGGAAATTCGACTTGGACTGCGGCAGATGCGCAAGGCGCCCGTGTTCACTGCTGTCGCTGTACTGACGCTTGCTCTAGGCATCGGAGCCAACACTGCAGTCTTCACCCTGCTCGACCAGGCCCTTCTCCGCACTCTCCCCGTTTCCCATCCCGAGCAATTGGTACGGTTGCATTGGACGGGCGATGCCCCAGGGCATTTCAACTCCTATGGCGGAGACGACAACGATTATTTCTCCTACCCGATGTACCGTGACTTACGCGAGAAGAACCAAGTCTTCCGGGCTGTCATCGCCAACAGCCAGCAGAACGTGGCTGTCAGTTGGAACAACAAGCCCGATATGGCAGCTTGCGAACTCGTCTCCGGCAACTACTTCGAAGCTCTTGGCATACGCCCTGCTATCGGTCGCCTTTTCGTCCCTTCCGACGAAGCCCAGAATTCCAACCTTGTCGTCGTGCTCAGCTTCAATTACTGGAAGATGCACTTCGGCGCCGATCCCAACGTCATCAACCAGACCCTGCTCATCAATACGCAGCCCTTCACGATTATCGGGGTTGCGCCCGCACGATTCCGCAGCATCGTTGCAGGATCCATCGAAGATGTGTTCGTACCGTTGACTGCAAAGGCCATCATCACGCCCCGCTGGCCAGACCTCGAAGACCGTCGATCATCTTGGATCACCCTGTCGGCCAGATTGAACCCCGGAGTCACTCGCCAGCAGGCGCAGGCTTCCGTCGATCCCTTGTGGCATGCCCTGCGCGCCGAAGAATTCCAGACCTTTAACCGTAAAGATCGTTGGCAGAAGTCCTTTCTCGACGACTCGCACCTGCAGGTACTTGATGGAACGCGCGGTTTTTCTCCTCTTCGCGACCAGGTCGGCACGCCTTTGCTTGTCCTCATGGGAATGGTAGGGTTGCTTGTGCTGATGACATGCATCAACGTCTCCAGCCTTTTGCTGGTCCGCGCTGCCGGCCGAGCCCGTGAAATCTCCGTACGTTATGCAATGGGCGCAGGCCGCTGGCAGATCATTCGACAGTTGTTGGTCGAAGGGCTATGGCTGGGAATGCTTGGAGGCGGCCTGGGGCTCGGTCTTGCCCCGGTTGTGTCGAAAATCCTGATTCGCCGCCTTTTGGGTGGAGGTAATGAAGAGCTGCCGTTCAGCTACACACCCGACGTGCGCATACTGGTATTTTCCTTCGGGCTGGCTTTACTCGTCTCGCTTGCCTTCAGTCTCGCCCCAGCCCTGCACTTCCTGAATCCCGATCTGGTGAGCGCACTGAAACAGCAGACCCTGACCAGCAGCGGCAGCAAGCTGCGCTTCCGCCGTTTTCTTGTCGGCGCGCAGATCGCACTCAGCCTTCTCCTGCTGATCGGTGCCGGCTTGTTCGTTCAAACCTTGCGCAATTTGCAATCCGTCGCTCTAGGTTTTACTCCTAACCGTTTACTGGGATTCAATGTGAACCCACGACTCGCGGGCTACCAGCCGCAGCAGGTTACGGCTCTGAGCAAGCGGATTCTCGAGACGCTCGCCGCTTTGCCCGGTGTGCGCGCGGTGGCGGTTACCGATGATCCAGACTTGTATGGCAATAATGACGACGGGGGTATCAAGATCGTTGGCTACAACCAGCAAGAAAACGAGAATATGCGGGTTGAACAGCCCTGGGTTTCCCCCCAATACTTCACCACCATGCAGGTTCCGCTCCTCGCTGGCCGCAGCTTTACTGAAAATGACACCACCGGCACCGAAAACGTGGCGGTTGTAAACGAAAGCCTTGCTAAGCACTTCTTTGGCAGTAACCAGGCCGCGCTCGGACGCACTTTGAACTTCGGCTCTCTGGATAAGCCGACTCTCTTTTCCATCGTGGGTGTGGTGGGCGATACGAAACACACGGGCATTCGCGACCCTGTCGTACGTACGGTATATCGCGCCCTGTATCAGGCCGAGCAGCCCAACTTCATTACGTTTTTCGTTCGCGCCTGGCAGACGCCAGAGAGCACTGAGAGTTCCATTCGAGTCGCCATGCAGCAACTCGATTCCAAGCTCGCGCTCGGCCGCATTCGTACGATGGATGAACTGATCGAAGATAGCCTCTCCAGCGAACGGACTGTCGCTCTCTTGTCGGTGAGCTTCGGCGTGCTGGCAGTGCTGCTCGCTGCCATCGGACTGTATGGAGTGCTGGCCTACTCAACCGCGCAGCGCACGCGCGAGATCGGTATTCGCATGGCCTTAGGCGCGCAGCGAGGCACCGTTTTGCGCTTTATCTTCACAGATGTCTTTTGGTTGGCAGGCATCAGCGTTGCTCTTACTGTTCCGCTGTCACTGCTTTTGTCCCGAGCAGTCCGCAGCCAGCTGTATGGCGTTAGCGCCTTCGATCCCACTTCTCTGGCGCTTGGCATCGCTTTGGTAGTCGCCGTGGTTCTCCTGGCCGCATGGCTGCCGGCGAAACGCGCCGCATCCATCGAGCCGATGAAAGCACTGCGCACCGAATAACGTGTCCCGCCAATCGACCGTCTAGGCTCGCGCCGAGCGGTGCGCTTGAAGCGAGGAATACGGAAAACTTCAGACGATCGAGCCGTACTCCTTCAACTTGCGATAAAGGGTGGTCTTGCCGATCTGAAGCTGCTTGGCCGCTTCCAGCTTGTCTCCATTTAGATTTGCGATGGCGTGCAGGATGGCGCGCTTCTCCATCTCAGCCAGCGGCTCAATTCCGGAAGATTCTTCCTGCACCGGAACCACCGGCACTTGCGGATGGAAGTTTTGCACCGCCGTAGGAAGATCGGCGATGCGGATTGTGGGTCCGCTGGTCAGGGCACAAGCGCGTTCCAGACAGTTCTCCAGTTCGCGCACATTGCCCGGCCAGGCGTAGTTGAGCATCAGTTTCAGGGCGTCATCGCTGATGTTGCGTTGCACGCCGGCAGTGCGGGCCACTCGCTCTAGAATGTGTCCCGCCAACAATGGAATGTCCTGCTTGCGCTCGCGTAACGGTGGCACTCGTAACCTTAGGACATTCAGTCGAAAATAAAGATCGCGACGAAACGTTCCCTGCTGCACGGCTGCTTCCAGATCACGATTGGTTGCTGCCAGAATACGCACATTAATTGGTATCGCCCGCGTACCGCCTACCGGCCGAATCTCTTTCTCCTGCAAGGCATGCAGCAGCTTGGATTGCAGATCGATGGGCAACTCACCCACTTCGTCGAGAAATACTGTTCCGCCTTCGGCCGCGGCCATCAGCCCGTCTTTCGCTTTCACCGCGCCGGCAAAAGCGCCCTTGACATAACCAAATAACTCACTCTCGATCAGGCTCGGCACCAGGGAGCCGCAGTCCACAGGAATGAATGGCCGGTCGCGCAAGGGACCCAAGTAATGAATCGACCTAGCCACCAGTTCCTTACCCGTCCCGCTCTCGCCCAAAATCAGCACGGGGTGCGAGCTCGACGCCGCTTTGGCAATGATGCAGTATAGACGGGCCATCTCTGGAGCCTGACCCACGATGGCACCAAATCCATGCCGCGATTTGACTTGTTCTCGCAGCAAGCGGTTTTCCGTGGCCATCTGTATATGCGCAGTAATCCGGTCCAGCACCAGCCGAAGCTGATCGAAGGTAAACGGCTTGGTCACGCAGTCATAGGCTCCGGCTCTTAGGGCCTGCGCCGCCGGTTGAATGGTGGCGTGGCCAGTCATGATCACAACCACCGTATCCGGCCGCCGCCGTTTGATCTCGCGCAGGACCTCCAGGCCGTTCGTTCCCGGCAGATGCAAATCTAGCAACACAATATCGACATCAGCGGTGTCGAGGATGCGGTAACAGTGCTCGGGTGACTCCGCAATACGGGTGGCAAATCCGAGAGTTTCCGTCACATCGCGGCAAGACTCGCGTACGGATCGCTCATCATCGACGATCAGCAGGTTCAGTAGATTGGTTTCGCCACTCGGCGCCACATGGGATTCAGTCTCGGTACTCAGCACGACAGGCCTTCCTGGCAGCTCGGCACCTTCGAGCATGCGCAAATTTGGATGGAGGCGACTTCCGTCATCCATTGTCCCTTTTTGGAAAACCTACGCTAGTGCAGCTATCACACTATTGTGTGAGGCACTTGTTTCCATTTCTTGCGGATGATTAATCCAAGCAGTCCAAATCGCTCACAGACTTTCTTTAACCCACTCTTCCCCTCTTGAAACCGCTTCCTTCGCTGCTTCCGGTTTGGGAATTTCCACTCGCTTCACCGGTTGGGGTTTGTAGTTTCCACTCAGGAGCTGTTCCCGAATTTCGGGCCAGCGCCGTTTCAGGTAGTCCGGAAGTCTCTCGACCGTCATGCCGTCGTTAGCTTTATTCGCCTTGACTCGTGCCAATGCCTGCATGCAGTTTTCCCGCTCGCAGATTTCCTCCATTCACTGATCGGAACCAGCCGGACTCAGTCTTGTGTTTCGCCACTGACGATTCGTCGCGATCCATGTGCTCGCTCGCCCGGCACGGTACGCCGCATATCTAGTTCTTGTTTATCGGCTCGCCAGTTTGTTCCGCGCTTCCTTCAGACCCGACCTTGGGATCGGCGCACCCCTTATGCTTCTCTAGCCGTTTGCCTCCATCAGGCTTGGCAGGGGACTCTCAGCCCCTAGCTGCTGATCATGCTCGGCACACAAAGCAAACCGGAAGGCGCAAAGCCTTCCGGTTTTTCGTTTCTTCTAAATCCCGATCTATTGCTGGCTACTGTTCTTGGCTGGCACAGACGCCTCCACCATCGAGCCCGCAGCGCTCGCCGCACTCGCGGGGCGTTGTAATAACAATCCGTTATGCCACGACACGGCTAGAAGCTGTTCCTGGTACCCGATCGCCGTTCGAATCGAAAAATTGGACTCCGGACTCTTGCGCCACGTCTTTCCATTGTCCACACTCTCGTAAACCTGGCGTGAGTCCATTGCCGTAGCCAGCAATCGCTGCAGTTCGGGATCGTACATGATGGCCAGCACGTGTTTCGACGGAAGTCCGCTGATTATGTGGTTCCAAACCTTACCGCCGTCGAGCGACTGCACAGCTCCCTCACGTGTAGCCAGCCATAGGGCCGAGTCCGGGGTCATCGTGAAGTTGTAAACCCCCGTCACATAGTTCGGAATCGTCACCTCCGACCATGAGCGCCCGCCGTCCCTGGACAGAAACGCCCGCTTGATCGTCGCCAACGTCAGCGTTCCGTCTGGATAATCATTAGCGGCAACAAAATCAACTTCTCCATCCACCGGAGTTCCGTACCACTTCTTTCCTCCATCCACGCTGATGAAGAGACCTTCATTCGTGGCCGCGTACCACGCCTTATCGGCGATCTGGATCGAGCGGACGCGCGGCGCAATCGCAATGGGAATCGGAATCTCTACCGGCTCCTTCTTAGCCGCTGCGGTCTTGCGGGCTGTCGCCGTACTTTTTTTCGCCGCGGCAGCTGGTTTCGCCTTCGACGGCACTGCCTTTGGCGGCGGAGCCGGAGCGGGTTCCTCCTTCTTCTGCCATTCCGGCACCGGCCCGTTAATCATCACCGCCGGCTGCCACGCGCTGATCAATGACGTCAGATAGAAGATGCCGTGATTCGTGCCTGCGTAAAGCACGCCGTTGTCGGCCTGTTGCAAGCTGAGGATGTCGCGGTCGCCCAATCCCCGGCTCACCTGCAACCAGGTCCGGCCCACGTCGTCAGTCGTGAACAATCCTCCGTGAACCTTATCGTTCACGATGCCTACGTAAAGCCGATTGCGATCCTTGCGGTCGGGAATCACCGAGCCCACCATGCGATGCGAGAAGCCGCGGTTTGACGCCTGGTATTTGGCGAAAGCGTCACTGCTGGCCAGAACACCGCCGCGATCAGTCGCCAGCAACACCCGATCAGGATT
>DASRAA010000062.1:0-3402 GCA_035638375.1 Binatia bacterium
TTTGGGCGTCAGGGTCGTTTGTATCCGAACGGTGGCCAATGTTGACAGCAGATCCATTCAGGACACCACGGAGTTTCTGGCCGGCCAACTGAACATTACTAAGGACCAAGCGATTGCGCAGGTCGCACAGTCAAACTTCCTCAAGGTTCCCGCGACTGTCCAGGACACCGCGAACGCGGCCGTACTCATCGCCTCTGATCGCGGGCGCATGCTGACCGGCACCGTAGTCAATGCCACGGCTGGCGCTGCACTGGACTAGGTAGCGAGCGTTGCGTCAAGAAAAGATAGACACGTACATGGGGCGCTATCCCCTCGACGATGTTGCACGTGGTTGACGCCGAAGGCCGGTGGCGAGTAGCGGGGTTCCGACAAAGAATAGGTCCGCAGAGTGCGAGAAATTGGTAAGGGCGAGTCCAGGATTCGACTGAGAAGATGTGATGGAGCACCGCATGGAGCAGAGCACGAGGCAAATGTTGTTCGAAACCCCAGCCCCAACTCAGCAGCGTTTTAAGAGGTCTCCCATCCGACTAACGCCTGCCATGCCAGCGGAAGCCGCCACGCACGAGAATGGGTTGCCCCAAGGTCGTCACCGGCGTGCGTCCAATCTCATATTCGTTGTTGGTGAGATTTTCCCCCTGGAAGAAGAGATCGAAGCCTTTGGGCAGCGGATAAGACACGGTCGCACTCAATACGAAGTACCCACCCAGCGGCAACAGGTTCTGGTCATCGTCGAATTCGTTGCCTGCCGTGCGTCCCTGCACCGCTACAAAGAACCGCTTTGGAGCGGACCACGTTCCCTGAAACACAAATTCGTTTCGGGGCACGAGTGGCACCCAGTTTCCCACTAGCGCTGGATTACCCAGATAGCTGACTACCGTCGATTGAGTGTACTGATACGTCGCGCTCAGTTGAACGGCGGACGTAAGTTGCAGGTCCGTTCCGGCCTGGAATCCGCAGGACCGCGTTTCGCCGACGTTCTGACGTACTCGCGTAATTAGTTGGTGTGTGCTGCTGACGGTGACGTTCTCGACTGGATCTGTGGTGTATCCCCAGAACAAACTTCCACGCACTGCAACCCGACGGCTCAGCGTAGCCTTGACGCCGCCCTCTGCTCCGGAGAAATGCTCAGCCTTTAGATATGGGTTGGCTTGCGTCTGCGCATTGCCCACCCGGAAGCTGCGATAGAGTTCATTGAGCGTCGGCGCGCGAAATGAGCGGTATACAGCCGCATACAGCGTGATGTCGTTCTTCATAACATAGGCTGTGCTTAACCTTGGGTTAAACGCGTTCTGTCCACGGTCTGGGTAATTGATACGGGTGGAGTTCCCCTTCACCGGCGCGTGCGTCGAGCTGGCATCGAGGTTGCTCCAGAGGTCCTCGCGTCCTGACAGCGTCAGCGACCATCTTCGCGTCAGTTGCACGATGCCCTCAAGGAACGCCCCGAGCGACTCCTGCGTGCCTCCATTCGAAAGAAGCGCTGTGGGGTTGCCCTGAGAAAAACTGGTCTCGTTGCTGAACCCGTCGACATACAGCCCATCAAGACCAGCCAGCAGTGTGAATCGAGCAGCAAGCTGCCTTGACCACTGTCCCATGAAGCCCATTTGCTGCACGGGCACGTACTGGATATTCGTCAGAGATTCACTGTTGCGATCGGCTGCTATGGACGAAAACGTCTGGTGGTAGTTTTGGGTACCGCCGTACAGGCGCAGCGTAAACAGGCCAGCTTCCGGACTGTTCCAATCCGTACCAAACGCAAGTTGGCGCACAGTCGTATTGTTCACCTGTAACGGCGTCCCGTTGTTGCGATCTTCTCCATATAGCGAACCGCTGAGGAACATTCGGCCGCGGTCACTGAAAATGCGTTCCAAGCGCGCCGTACCGGAGCCGTACTGGGAATTCACAGGCGTATCGACGGAGCCACGCAGGTCTGCAGGGACGGCAGTGTACCCATCGGTCCGGAAGCCCTCGCCACCGCCGACCAGCGCCCATTTGCCGAAGCGAAGCGCTCCCCACCCCGAGCCGAACGGCGAGCTCTCGTTGCCATACGATCCTTCAACAAACCCATCGGTCTGTATCGCCGATTTGGCTTCGAGGTTAATTACCCCGCCCAACGCGTCATTACCGTAGAGAGCTGATACGCCTCCGGGAACCAGTTGCACCTGGTTGAGGGATGATTGAGGCACACGCGCCCAGTAGATCCAACCGCCAAAGGGATCATTGAGCGGAATGCCATCAGCCAGCACCAACGCGCGGCTGGCACCATTGGCTCCCAGGCCTCGTAGAGAGACACCCTGCGAAGTAGGATTCGCAGTCTGGCTGCCGGAACGGCGCAGCAAGGAAAATCCTGCCACGTTGCGCAGCTTATCGTCAGTCGCCAGCGCTCCCCATTGCTGGAGTTGCTCATCGCTAACGCTCGTTGCATCGGGCTGGGCGTGGAGGTCGTCGATGTCAGCTGGAAGAATGGCGGTTCGCGTCGCCGTTATATCGAGGCTTTGCTCCACGATCGCGGGCTGCAGCGTAACCGCCAGATCGTTATCACCGGCCCGCCAATTCGTCATACTGACCGCGAAACCGTTCGCCGATATGACCAGTGTCCCGCTGCTCACGTCGAGTCCGACGAAACTGAACGTGCCGTCTGGTCTTGTCGTCTGGGTGAATTCCTGCGTCGCAGTGCGAAGCGCGATGTTGGCGTTGGCAACCGCGGCGCCCGATCGGTCTGTTACGGTTCCCCGCAGCGAATATTCGGACGCAGCCGATACTGGTGCCTGCAACAACACGCACATCAAGATCGAGACACCTAGCGAACGTAGCATTCGCGAGATACCTTTCCAGTGCAGTCGAACTCGACTCGACGAGCGAGAAGAGGTGGGCACACTTGCGTCTGCTATCGGTTGGCAACCTAGGGCGCAGCTACTTCACTATAATCGGGTCCCGCTGACACTCACCCATCTTGAAGCTCGCGCGCAATCACGAAGGTTCGCATCCCTAATGCTCACGAGCTGAAGCTGGCTTGCCGTCCTTCGCTAACAAAGCAAACGCCACATACACCCCACCCGAGGCCGACTTTGGATCTTTGCCACCGCCTGCTGCAATCACGACGTACTGTCGCCCATCGACTTCATAGGTAATCGGCGTCGCATTGCCCGAAAAGGGCAGCGAGGTTTCCCAGAGCAACTCTCCCGTCGCCTTGTCGAAGGCGCGAAATTTCCTGTCAAAGTTGGTTGCCCCTATGAACACCAGCCCTCCTGCGGTTACGACGGGACCGCCGTAATTCTCGGTTCCAGTTTTGCCCTGCCCTTTGGCAGCGAGTTCCGGATACTCGCCCAGAGGAATTTTCCAGACGAAGTCTCCGGTATTGAGGTTGATGGCATTCAAAGTACCCCAGGGCGGCGCAACCGCGGG
>DASRAA010000063.1:0-41617 GCA_035638375.1 Binatia bacterium
GGCCTTAGCAATAATTTTCCCTAGCTTGCGGTCCACGCTCGACAGATGAGCGATGGCAGCAGTGTGATCGAGTTTCCTGGGCATAATATCGGCAGCCGTTGGAGTGGTTAAGCCTTCGGCTCTGTTGGTGGCGTCTCCGCCGCTTCACTCTCCAGAGCCGTAATCGTTTCGTCGTCAACGTTCCAACATTGCAAAATGCGAAAGATAACACGGCTGCCAAACCCCGCGCGCACCAGCGAGCGAAAAACCTTCGCCGCCTCGTGACGAGTTGCTGGTTTTCCGATGCGTTTGCGCTGCAGATATTCGCGCGCCAACTGCTCTTCGTTTACGTCCTGATACGCCGCGCCGACGGTCTTCTCGATGACGTCGCCATGGACACCCTTGGCCTTCAAATCCTGCACCACCCGCATGCGCCCAAACTTCTCGTTCTCGCGCCGAAACCGGGAGTAGGACTCGGCGTAGATCGTGTCATTCAGGTACTTCTGTTCCTTGAGCTTAGCGATAACAACTTCAACCAGTAGTTGGCCTTCTTCCTGCTGGCGCCGCACCTTCTCCCGCATTAGCTGCTTCAGTTCTGCGACCGTGCGCATCTTTCGCCCCAGCGCACCTACAGCGTACTCGTACAGCATGGCCTCGTCGTAAATCTTGGGGGTGCGCCTGAAGGGCATGGGGAAGATTATAGGGAAGCAACTAGCAACTAGCAGCGAGTACCTAGCTTTTCTTCGCCGCTCCCGTTTGTAGAAGGTAAAGCAGGGCGCTCCGATGTGGTGGTTCCCGCATCGCCGGCTCAAGCGAAGGCGAAGAACGAGGAGCTAGTTGCTAGCTGCTCACCTCCCCTTTACACTCCTGCATCCATCTGTCACCCTAATCCGTGGAACCCCAATCAATCGTTGTCCTCGACTTCGGCTCGCAATACACGCAGCTCATTGCGCGCCGTATCCGTGAACAGAACGTCTTCTCCGTCGTACTTCCCTGCACCGCCTCGCTCAAGGAAATCCAAAGCTACGCGCCTGCCGGCATCATCCTGTCTGGAGGCCCGTCGTCCGTTTACGAAGCCGATGCTCCCGTCGCCGACCAGCAGGTGCTCCATCTCGGTTTGCCTGTGCTCGGCATCTGCTACGGGCTGCACTACATGACGCAGAAGCTCGGAGGCAAAGTGCGCCCGGGCGAGAAGCGCGAGTATGGACACGCCGACGTCGAACTTCTGCGCAACGACTGCGCGCTGTTCAAAGGTCTTAGTGGTCCGCTGCACGTCTGGATGTCCCACGGCGACGAAGCCGAGGCGCTACCCGAAGGCTTCCATCTCGTAGCGCAAAGTTCCAACGCCAAGGCCGCCTTCGAGGACCCTTCGCGCAAGTACTACGCCGTGCAGTTCCATCCGGAAGTCCGCCACACGAAGCAGGGAACGGCGATCCTCCGCAATTTCGTTTTCGACATCTGCGGCCTCCAACCTAACTGGACGCCGCAGCGCTTCATCGACGAAACCGTAGAGTTCATCCGCAAACAAGTCGGCAGCGGCCGCGTCATCTGCGCGCTCTCCGGCGGGGTCGATTCCTCCGTGGCTGCCGTGCTCGTCCACCGCGCCATCGGCGACCAGCTCACCTGCATCTTCGTCAACAATGGCGTACTGCGCAAAAGCGAATTCCAGAAAGTTCAGGAGAACTTGCGAGACAAGCTCGGCCTCAACCTCGACGCCGTCGATGCCAGCGATCGCTTTCTGGCTAAGCTCGCCAAGATCAAAGACCCCGAGAAGAAGCGCAAAATCATCGGCCGCGAATTCATCGCCGTATTCGAAGAAGAAGCCCGCCGTCTCGCCGAGCAGCACGGTAGAGTGGACTGGCTCGTCCAAGGTACGCTTTATCCCGACGTCATCGAGTCGCGCTCCGTACGTGGCCCTTCGCAGACCATCAAGACCCACCACAACGTCGGAGGCCTGCCCAAGCGCATGAAGCTCAAGCTGATCGAGCCGCTCAAAGACCTCTTCAAGGACGAGGTCCGCAAAATCGGCCGCGACCTCGGCATGCCCGAAGACATCCTCCAGCGCCAGCCGTTCCCCGGTCCGGGCCTCGCCGTGCGCATCCTGGGCGAAGTCACACCCGAACGCGTCGCCTTGCTGCAGGAAGCCGACGATATTGTCGTCACCGAGATCAAGCGCGCCGGCCTCTACACCAAGATCTGGCAGTCGTTCGCCGTGCTGCTTCCCGTCATGTCGGTGGGCGTCATGGGCGATATGCGCACCTACGCCTACACCTGCACCATCCGTGCCGTAAACTCCGAAGACGGCATGACTGCCGACTGGGTCGACCTCCCTCACGACGTCCTCAAAACCATCTCCAACCGCATCGTTAACGAGGTCAAAGGCATCAACCGCGTGGTCTACGACGTGACCAGCAAACCGCCGGGAACGATTGAGTGGGAGTAAAAGGAACTGTCTTTACAACCGGGCAGAATCCCATGGGTTGCTCATCGCGAGAAGTACCCTGTCTTCGCGCGAATCGTCACACCTTCAGCTTTCGGCGTAATGACGATCTTACGAAAGCTATCGTCTTTCGCTTTATTGGTCGGGTAGTACGAAACTTCATACGAAGTGCGCAATTCCTCCGCAATTTGCGTGAAGTAGGTTTGCGGATCAGTTTTCTCCGCATTGATGTGCAACCCGCCAGTTTCCTTCGCAATACGGTCCATCACGCTGATGCCGTATTTGTTCCGCGCCGTAAGCTTGCCGTGTTTCGTCTCGGTGTAGCGAATGGTATAGACCGGCACATTCTCCGCCTGCGCCGTCTCGATCGTGGTCATCATGTTGTGCGAGCTTGAATTGTCTTCCCCGTCGCTAAACATGAGGATGGCTTTGCGACCTTCCGACTGCGCCAGCTTTTCCGTCACGCTGTAAAAGATCGAGTCGTAGAACGCCGTGCCGAGATCGCGGTCTTCACGCGGACCAATCTCGGGAAATTTCTCCTTACCCTTATTGAAGCGCTCATAGCTTTCTAGAATCTGCTCGGAAGAATTCGTGTAATCACTCACCAGCCGCAGGTGATTGGCGAAACAAACCAGAAAAACGCGGTCTTGTGGACGCAGAATCTCTTTCAGAAACACCTCCAGATCTTTCTGGTGCTGCTTGCCGAAGTGGTCCTGGCTGCCACTCACGTCGACGATCAGCCCGAGCGTTAGCGGCAAGTCTGTACTCTTGGCAAACGAGTAAATCTTCTGCGGAACAGCGTCTTCGTAGAGTTCGATATCGTCGCGGGTGAGATTTGGCACCAGCTTTCCTTGGGCGTCGCGCGCGACGAACGTCAGGCTGACAAGATTTACGTCAACGTGAATCAGGGTTTGTGTTCGAGCCGTGATAGTAAAAGCGAGTACGACTGGGACCGCTGCATACTGGAGCAGCCGCGCACGAAAGCTAGGGTTTAGGTGCATGCGGGAAACCGTCTGCGAATGATACGAGCAATCAGAGGAAATCGTTCCTACTTGTTTCGGCCGGGGGAAACTCAGACTCTCGCATCGCTGTCACGAGAGCAACCAGCGGCACCAGAAGCCACAGTGACTGCTTGCGATACTTCCGTCAAATTGCCATGGTGGTGTCCTCCAGCTCCAGTTCGTCGGCAATCTCATCCCGGCAATTGCCGCGTCTCGCCATGGCGATGGCGTAAGCAGTCAATACCGCGTAGGTCAACGCGACAAACAAGAGATACAAGCCCAGAACAATCTGCCATCTGGCATGAGTTACATGCAGTCCTGCGCGCAGGCTGAGAACGGCAACAAGCAGACGAGCTGCGACGGCAATTGCGTATTCAGCGATGATGACTTTCGGCCCCAAGTAGAACAGCTCGACCGCAACCAGCTTCTGGAGCTGAATCATGCGCGACAGCACACACCGGAGTAAAGCGTTTGTGCGGCTGCCGTTCGGGCGCTATTATCGTGAGTTTGGTCATCACCCAACATTTTTTATGAGCCACTCTCGGATTTTGTTCCCTGCCCTGAACCTGCGTTCTGTCCTACCGGTGACGGCATGCTGAGGACTGCCTTTATCAAGCTCTCGGAAAGCCAATCGATCCGCCATTTCGCCGAAAACTCCGCTCTCGGAAGCCGCTTTTCCAGCCGCTTCGTGGCAGGAACGCAACTGGCCGACGCAGTGCGTGTCACCGAGATCGTAAACCGGCGTGGCGCAAGCGTGTCGATCGATAACCTCGGTGAGAACGTTACTAATCCAGATGAGGCCAAGCAGAGCGCCGAGCTGTATCACCGGATGCTCGACGAAATCTCGTCACGCAAGCTCAACGCTAACATCAGCCTCAAACTTACCCACATGGGACTTGATGTCAGCGAGGATTTGGCCTTCAGGCTGGTATCCGAGCTTGTCCAGCACGCAGTAGACACCAATAGCTTCGTGCGTGTGGACATGGAAGGTTCACCTTACACGCAGCGTACTCTGGACTTTGTTCGCGGATTGCACCAGTTGCCCAGACACGCCGGCAAAGTGGGCACCGTCATACAGACTTACCTGTATCGCAGTGAAGATGACGTGAACCAGCTCATCTCGGAGGGCATTCGCATTCGCCTGTGCAAAGGCGCGTATAAAGAGGCGCCGGAAATCGCGTTTCCGAAGAAGACCGATGTGGACGCCAACTACGTCAAACTGGCGAAGATCCTGCTGAAGAGCGGTATCTATCACGGGCTAGCGACGCACGACGCAAAAATCATCGAGCAGATGAAGCAGTTCGCACGCGCCCAGAATATCCCGCCGACTGCCTACGAATTCCAGATGCTGCATGGCGTCCGCCGCGACTTGCAGGCCAAGCTCGTCAAAGAGGGCTACGGCATGAGGGTATACATTCCATTTGGCACGGAATGGTACCCATATTTCATGCGGCGTCTGGCCGAGCGTCCGGCCAACGTGGTCTTCATCGCAAGGAACATGTTCCGCCAGTGATCACTCAAGCGCATTCCCCCGACCGCGGCGCGACCGCCGGCACTGTACTGGCAGTTTTTCGGCTTTTCCCTGACACCTCGTCCAAGGCTTGATTGCCGAATCGAAACCGGCGCCCGGCTCATCCAAAAAGCGGCATGTTCGGCACGGCTTCCTATAGCGATTCGCTGGCCAGCTTCGCCGCTTTGGTCGAGCCTGCTCGCGAAGATGCTTCTATCGATGTAGCAACGGCCGCTTTAGCCATCGCGCGCACCGAGTACCCTGCGCTCGATTTGCCTTACTATATTTCGCGCCTTGACGGCCTGGCAAAGCGGGTTCGCAGTCGCCTGCGTAACAGTCCTACGACGCGAGAGACCATCGCGCTGCTAAATCGAGTGCTGTTCGACGAAGAAGGCCTACGTGGAAACCGCGAGAATTACTATGATCCGCGCAATTCCTTCCTGAACGACGTCCTCGACCGGAAGCTCGGCATCCCGATCACTCTTTCGGTCGTTTATATGGATGTTGCCCGAAGGGTGGGCTTCTCCTTGGCCGGCACTGGAATGCCCGGCCACTTTCTGCTGAAGCATTATGACGTTATGTCGGGTGAGATTATCGTCGATCCGTTCAACCGCGGGCGCATCGTCAGTACGATCGAGTGCCAGCAGCGTCTGGACGAGATTTACTCCGGCGAAGTCGAAATGCGGCCAGAGTTTTTGAACGCGGTCACCCATCGCGAGATCCTGATCCGCATCTTGAACAACCTTCGCCAGGTCTATTTCACCCAACGTAATCTGCGAAAGGGAGTCAAGATACTGGATCTGCTGCTGGCAATCCCTCCGCGCAGCCCCGAACTAGTGCGCGAGCGCGGGTTAGTCCGGCTGAGCCTTGAGCAATATCTCTCGGCCGCTCGCGACCTCGGTGGTTACCTGCAGGCGTGTCCGGAGGCGCCCGATGCAGACGATGTACGAGAGACCCTAGACATGCTTCGTCAGTTACTGGCAAGGATGAATTGACTCCGTTGGCTGCGAGAATCTGCCGTTGAATGTTTGGCGATGGATAACTCGGCAGCGATTAAGTAAATCTGACTTCAGTGGCGGGGGAGGCGCATCGCTCGCGCTCGCTAAGATCAGGGGAAGTGCGAAATTGTGCTTTCTGTTATCGGTTTTTGCCGCGGTCTGGCGGATAAGGTAGATCCGGCGCAAGATGCGGTTGACGAGAGTGAGTCGTCGAGCGTATTAACAACAGTAGCGGGTTGCGTTTTCACCGCAAAGCCGGGTACCATTAGAATGTCCTCCAATCGCCGCACTTCCCGTGCAGGCGTTCCTCGCGCCCCCTCCCGCCCCGCGGGACCAGGCGCCAGACGGACGTAGCTGATTCGAATTCAAAAGAGATTCCAACCGCAGCAAGCGCCGATTTCGCGGATGGCAAGGCGAGCAAACGGCCGGCAAGTGCGGTTCACAAATGTGGGAGTCCCGCACCTGCGGAAACGAACGTAACTAAGAGAGCACCATGAATCAAGGACCGAATCCTCCTTCCGGTAATCCCGGTGGGAAGGGACGCAGACGGCGGCGCCGCCGTGGACCTGCTTCGCACCAACCTAACCAGCAACACGGCAAGCCTGGTACTCAGGGTCAGGGCCAGCCACACGGCCAGTCTCACGGACAGGGCCAGCATCCCGGCAAGCACGGGGGAGGGCGCCGCTTTGGCAAGAAGCGCTCCGGCGGACATAAGCCGGGCGGCCGCCCCGCGCAGCACGAGCCACTCGGCGGCGTGTACTCTGCGCCCATGGATCACAGCTATCGGGCGGTGCTTGGCGAGCATAACGGCAATTTGCAGCAACCGGAGCGCGGACGTGGCAGCAAGCCTTTCCCAGCAGGCGAGCCTGCTTCTCCGCCGGTTCCGGCCGATGCACCTGCCCGCATCTACGCGTTCGTTGACGACCTGTTCTTTCTCGCGAAAATCAACGAGACGGCACGCAAACTTGGCGTAAAAGTCGAGTTCGTCAAGACCGACAAAGATGTCTTCGAACGCATGAGTCAGAATGGCAACGACAAGCCGTCGCTCATTATTGTCGACCTAAACAGCCTCACGTCGAAGCCCTTGACAATTATCCCGAAGCTGAAGAGCAAGCTGAAAAAAGACACCAACATCATTGGGTTTGTGTCGCACGTGCAGGGAGAACTGAAGGTCAAGGCGCAAGAGGCTGGATGCGATATGGTGCTGCCGCGCTCGGCATTTTCCCAGAATCTTCCGCAACTTCTGCGGCGCCACTCGGTTCAGGAAAACGACACGGCCGATCACGGCCAACCGATCTAGGGTCCACTGCCCATTGCCGCAGCGAGGTAACGCACGAAGTAGCTTCACGGTTTTTCTTTGCCTTCTCGTCTTGTGGGTTGCACCTGCGGCACTCTGCCTAGGGCAAAATGCAGCGCCGATTCCTGTGCACAAGCCCACGTTCTACCGCGACGTGTTGCCGATCCTTCGGGACCACTGCCAGAACTGTCATCGTTCGGGTGAGATCGCGCCCATGCCGTTCGTCACGTATCAGCAGACCAAGCCGTGGGCCGCCTCAATTCGAATGGCGCTGGAGTCGAGGGATATGCCGCCGTGGTTTGCTGATCCGCGCTATGGGAAGTTCTCGAACGATCCTTCGCTCACGGCACAGCAAATCGCTACGTTCGGAGCGTGGCTGGATGCAGGCGCGCCGGCAGGCTCGCCAAAGGACGCCCCTCCGCCAAAGACCTGGACACAGGGATGGAACATTCCTCAGCCCGACAAGGTTGTGCAGATGCCGACAGCGGTGGCAATTCCCGCGCACGGCGATGTCGACTACACCTACGAGATCATTCCCACCGGCTTTTCCGAAGATAAGTGGGTCCAGTTCTCGGAGATTCGGCCGTCGAGCCCGCAATACGTACATCATGCGGTGGTCTATGTGCGCCCGCCGAACTCGACCTGGCTGCGCCCGGCGCCGGTTGGAGTGGCTTTCACCGCGTCAAACTTCAGCGATCCCAAACTCCGTGCCGAAGCGCACGAAACGACGACAGACATGCTGCTCGTGTACGCTCCCGGCAGCGAACCCGACCGCTGGCCCGACGGCTTGGCGAAATTTGTTCCCGCGGGTTCGGACCTGGTGTTGCAGATGCACTATACGGCGAACGGCACAGCCGGCACTGACCAGACGAGCGTTGGATTAGTCTTCGCGAAGCGGCCGCCGAGACAGCGGGTGCTCACGCTGCAGCTCACCAATCACACATTCATTATCCCGCCGCGTACAAAGGATTACCGGGTCGACGTCTGGGGTACTCTGCCAAACGACTGCACGCTGCTCAGCTTCTTTCCGCACATGCATCTGCGCGGAGAGGCTTTCGAGTACAACATCCTCCATCCAGACGGCGCGGTTGAAACGCTGCTGCGGCTGAACCACTATCACTTCCACTGGCAGCTCAGTTACCGATTGGCACAGCCGCTTTTTTTGAAGGCGGGCACCAAGCTGCAAGCAGTTGCCTGGTTTGATAACAGCGAGGACAACCCGCACAATCCGAACCCGAATGCCGAAGTTCGCTGGGGTGGCCAAACCTACGAAGAGATGATGGTCGGCTTCTTTGATGTCGCCGTGCCAGCGAACATGGACAAAGAGCAGTTCTTCGTCCGACATTAGGCGAAACTCAAAGCATGTCTACAATGAAGTTCTGATGCTCGCTCTCCCCTCCCTTGATCTGTATGCGTTGCGTCGCGCCCTCTTGGGGTGGTACGCCGCGCATCACCGCGAGCTTCCTTGGCGCCGTGATGCCGATCCCTACCGCGTTTGGGTCTCTGAGATCATGCTGCAGCAAACGCGTGTCGCCGCCGTGCTGGAGCATTACGCGCGCTGGATGCGCCGCTTCCCTAGCGTAGACGATCTGGCGAAAGCGCGCGAGCAGACCGCACTCGCCCTGTGGAGCGGTCTCGGTTACTACGCTCGCGCACGCCGACTACACCGGGCCGCGAAGCTCATCGTGCGCGAACGCAACGGCGAATTTCCCCGTACCGCCGAAGGCTGGCGCGACTTGCCGGGCATCGGGCGCTACACGGCGGCCGCCATCGCCAGCATCGTGTTCGCCGAGCCTGTAGCCGCAGTCGATGGCAACGTCGAACGCGTCCTCGATCGCCTGTTCGGTACCTCGGCAGACGGCGGAGCCACTTGGCAACGCGCCGAGGCCCTGCTCGACCGTTCTCGCCCCGGCGACTTTAACCAGGCCATGATGGAGCTCGGCGCAACGATTTGCACTCCGCGTACGCCACAATGCCTCGTCTGTCCGCTGATTGATGGGTGCGCCACTCGCGGAGCCGAGCAGCGGAAACGACAAGCCGCGCGTAAGCGAAAAGAGGTCTATTTCGCCTTCGCACAAAGAGACGACGCCATTCTTCTCGTCCAGCGGCCAGCGAATTCCAAACGTATGGCGAAAATGTGGGAGATACCCGAATTGCCTAAAGCAGCTGAGTCCTTGCCGCTCGCGCACTTCCGCCACTCGATCACCGATACTGACTACGATGTCGCTGTTTTTGCGGCGCCCGATTCTCTTCGCCGCTACCTTAACGGCAGTGGCGGGTGGTTCACCCGCAAACAATGGCAGAAGCTGCCGTTAACCGGCTTGACCCGTAAGATCTTGGGCAAACTCGCCCCTGCGACCTAACCGAACCGAGACAATCTAATGTGCGAGAGGAAAATTAATGCCCGCCCTCAATACCGGAGTACTCGCCCCCGACTTTACTCTTACAACAATCGATGGCAAGACCGTCAACCTACGGCAGCTCTTAAAGCAGGGCCCGGTAGTGCTGGGTTTCTTCAAAGTTAGCTGCCCCGTCTGCCAGTATGCGTTTCCGTTTTACGAGCGACTGGCGCAAGCCCACAAGAACAGCACCGCTACCTTCCTCGGCATCAGCCAGAACGCCTCTTCCGAGGCCAAGGCATTCGCCCGCGAATATGGCATAACGTTTCCCATCGCCATCGATGACGCCGCCAACCGTTACAAGGTCTCAAGCGTCTACGGACTCACCAACGTTCCAACGCTGTTCTACATAGCACCCGATGGGGAAATCGAGGTTTCGTCGGTAGGTTGGCTGAAGGCTGATGTGGACGAAGCGAATCGCAAACTCTCTGCTCTGCAGAAACGAACCGCACCGCCCCTCTGGCGAAAGGGTGAAGATGTTCCCAGTTTTCGCGCTGGTTGAAGCTCGAAGAACTGATCCGCGGTCGCGGGTCAACTAGCGGTTAACTGATCGAGTAATTCACTTGTGCTTAGAGCCCGAGGACTCTGGTACTCGACGTGCGCGAAGGGAGGCAAGAAGAATTTTGTTCCCCTTTAGAGTCAGTGGCGTGGGAGACAATCGTCACAGCTAAAGCAGTGCCCTGTTAAGCGCCTATTCTGCCCTCAGCGCCGTCATAGGATCGACCTGCGCCGCCCTACGCGCCGGGAAGAATCCAGCAACGATAGCCACGCTGATCAACAGGAGCGTCACCGAAAGAAAAATGAGCGGGTCACGCGTGCTCACACTATAAAGGAAGCTGCGGAGGGTCCATGTCGCTCCTACAGCGAGCACTACGCCGACTGCCACCCCGGCCAGCACCAGCCGCAAGCTCAACCTGAGCACCAGGCCAAACAGGTCTCGCCGATTGGCTCCCAGCGCAATGCGCACGCCCATCTCGTACATCCGTTGGGCCGTCGAAAACGACACGACACCATAGGTTCCGATCGCGGCCAGCAACACCGCCGATCCGGCGAAGCTGAGGAATAGCCACATCAGAGAACGCTCTTGCGTCTTTGACGAAGAGATGATGCCGTCCATAGTTCGCATCTCACCCACCGGCACGTTAGGATTCAATTCCTGCACCAGCCGGCGAATCTCGGCGGCGACATATTGGGGATCACGGGAAGTACGCACCAGCATCGTCATACTGGAGGGCAGTTGACGATCACTTCCGAGAGATTGCGGATAAGGCATGTATACAACGCCATGCAGCCAGTCGGGAAGCTCCGTAGATACCTGATACTGGCGGACATCGCCCACCACGCCAACTACTGTTCTCCAAGGCGGATTACCCCAATCGGAAGGGGGCCGCAGGTGTTGGCCAATGGGATCCTTTCCCGGCCAGAAGCGTCGGGCGGTCGCCGCACTCACCACCACCACTAGCTCGGAGTTTTCACTATCGGCGGCCGTGAAGGTCCTGCCTTGCACGAGTGGGATGCGCATCAGGTTGAAATAGCCGGGTGTAACGGCGCCGGCCCAAAATAACGGCGCAAGCGTCTCCGAGGGATTGAGCTGATGACCCTGCAGTTCGACGGGAAGATAAGGGAATTCTCCGCTCAGGGGAAGTCCATCGGTGGCTGTCACCGCAGATACACCGGGGATTGACTGGGCCTCTTGCAGCAGTTGACTGTAAAGGGCGATGCAGCGCGATCGCTCCTCGCACAGCGAGTGGTCTGGTGAGATGGGCACGGTCAAGATGTGCTCTGGACTGAATCCCGGATTGACATGCGCCAAGGCCCACAGGCTCTTCACCAGTAGCCCAGCACTTACGGCGAGTACGACCGCGAGGGAGACCTCAGCGGCAATCAGAGCGGCATTGATACGACCGCCACCGCCAGAGGTGGTTCGCTGCCCGGCTGAGCGGAGCGTGGCGGCCAGGTTCAGGTGTGAGGTAATCCATGCCGGCAGCAATCCGAAGACCAATCCTGTGGTGACCGCCAATAGGGCGGCAAAAAGGACAACACGCGGGTCGATATAGACGTTGGCCAGCCCGGGGGCGTCACGGGGCAGTACAAGTTTGAAGAGGGAAAGCACTCCATAGCCCAGCCCCAGGCCAGCTATTGCCGCAACAGAGCCCAGTACAACGCTCTCGGTCAGAAGCTGGCGAACAATGCGACCACGGGCGGCGCCCAACGCCGAACGCAGGGCCATCTCTTTTTGCCGGACGGCGGCGCGTGCCAGCAGCAGACTGGCCACGTTGGCACAGGCAATCAGCAAGATAAGCCCGACGGCAAACTGCAGGACGATAAGCTTGCTGCGCAGGTCGCGGGCGAGATATTGCTGCAATGGCACGGCGGTGGCGTCAGCGCTCCAGGTGAGAGGCAGGGCATAGGGGAATAGTGGAATGACCTGGCTAATGAGCGAGCGGACCTCAGCTTGCGCTTGTGCCAGGGTGACACCCGGACGAAGGCGGGCCAACAGCGGAATGAATCCGGTGCTCCAGAAGTCGAACGAGTTCGACGGATCCATGTGGAGCGGTGTCCACAATTCGGTGTTGGAGGAGGGGAACTCGAAACTGGGGGGCATGACGCCGATGACCTCGCGGTCCACGCCGTCGATGGTGATAGGCCGTCCGATTATGCCGGGGTCGGCTCCGAACTTGCGCCGCCACAACGCGTCGCTGAGAACCACGATGCGATCCCTTCCGGGTTCATCCTCGCCGCCACGAATCACACGCCCGAGTTGGGCTTCGACACCGAGCACCGGCATGAAGTTTGCCGTGACCCGGCTTCCGACAAGCCGAATCGCTTCACCCTGGCCTGTCAGATTCACTTGGGAATCTTCGGAATAGGCGGCGATGTCCATGGTGCGGCTTCGCTGCTGCAGGGCGACAATAATGCCCTTGGGGCAGTAGGCGGTGACTTGCACCAGGCGATCAGGGTCGCGATAAGGAAGTTGCCGCAGAAGAACAGCGTTGATCAGGCTAAAAACTGCCGCATTGCCGCCGATGCCCAGGGCCAGCGAGAGCGTTGCCACCAACGTGAACCCTTTGTTGCGTCGCAGACCACGCAGGCCATACTTCAAGTCCTGCCAGAGCTGCTCAGCCCACAGTCCGCCCCAAGCCCGGCGTACCTCTTCTTTTACCAGGGTCGTGTTACCCATGGAGCGCAGCGCGCGGTACTGCGCCTCTTCGGCCGAAACCCCGGCTTCTTGTTGCTCCTCCGCCTCCAACTCCAAGTCCGAGCGCAGTTCGCGCTCCAGCTCGTCTTCCATTTGCTTACGGTTCTGCATTCTCCACGCGGCCATCTAGCTCTCCTCGGCAGGCCTCATGACACGAGTGATCGCCTCTGCCAGTTGCTTCCACTTCGATTCTTCGGCCAGTAGCTGCTTCTTCCCTGCGGCAGTCAGGCGGTAGTACTTGAACTCGCGATTGCGGTCCTTCGCTGTTTCCCACCTGGACGACAACCAACCTTTACGTTCGAGGCGATGCAGCGCGGGATAAAGCGAACCGTGCTCGACCTGTAAGACTTCGTCGCTTGTGCGCTGAATGTGTTTGGCGATCTCGTGGCCGTGCGCGCGTCCCAATTGCAGGGTTCGCAGGATCAGCATGTCCAGGGTGCCTTGCAGCAGCTCAGTACGTTTCTCAGGCGCCATGATGGTAGAGAGTCTACCATCACTAGGGTAGGGATTCTACCATCGTGAGACAAATGCTGAGCGCAGCGGGACGAAGTGCTGACAGACCGAAGGTAGCAACACAATGGCGGCGCGGACTAAAGCCCACTGGGGTGAATTGGCAGCGGCGCCTTGCCGGTACGAGGAAAGTCGCTCTCCGATTCAAGACCCGGCGAAATAGACCTTCCCACTTAGCGGCAGAAAGATGCCGTAAAATAAGAAGTTTGCTTAACGTGGTTGGGTCATCAGGAGTTCCTTCATGCACAAATCTCTCTCCCTAGTTCTCTGGGCCGCAATATTCTCCGGATTTGCCACTGCGCAATCCCCCAAGTCTGCGACCAGCGCCATGCCGCCCGTTCCCAAAGTGGCCGGCTTGCCGGCGGACGCCGAGCAGGCCATGGAGGCCATCAATGCCGAAAACATTCGCTGGCATGTCAAGTTTCTGGCGCATGATTTGCTGGAGGGCCGCGGCACCGGCCAGCGCGGCGGAGACATTGCTGCGGAATACATCGCCACGCAGTTTGCGCTCTATGGCTTGAAGCCTGCGGGCGAGAACGGCGCCTACATGCAGAAAGTTCCGATGATGGGTATCGTCACCGAGCCCGACTCTACCTACTCGCTTATTCCCGCCAAGGGCGACGCCATGCCGCTAAGCAATAAAGATGAGATCGTCGCTATGGATGAAACCGGCGACACCTCGACAACCGTTGATGCGCCAATCATCTGGATGGGATACGGGGTGGACGCTCCCGAGTACAAATGGAACGACTACCAAGATGTCGATGTGAAGGGCAAGATTTTGTTGATGCTGGTCAACGACCCGCCCTCTGACGACCCCAAATTCTTTGGCGGCAAGGCCATGACCTATTACGGCCGCTGGGCCTACAAGTTCGAAGAAGCAGCGCGCAAAGGCGCAGCCGGCGTGCTGCTCATCCACAAAACTGAGATGGCCAGTTATGGATGGGACGTCGTGCGCAACTCCTGGTCGGGTGAGCGCTCCTATCTGCGCAATGATCCGGCGCCCAAGCTGAAGGTCGCGTCCTGGGTCCAGCTCGACGTTGCCCGTAAGCTCATGCAGGACTGCGGTATGAGCCTGGACGACCAGATCGCTGCTGCCGGCAAGATGGGCTTCAAAGCCCAGCCGCTACCGGCACGCTTCAAGGCGCACATTGTCAGCAAGGTGCGCCCCTTCGATTCCAACAACGTCGCGGCTATGCTGCCCGGCTCGGACACCAGGCTGAAAGACCAGGGTGTCATGTACTCCGCGCACTATGACCACTTGGGCATCGTACCCGGCATGCCCGGCGACAACATCTACAACGGCGCACAGGACAACGCCACCGGCGTCGGCATCCTGCTGGAAATCGCGCGCGTTTTCAGTGAAACCAAAGTGCAGCCGAAGCGCTCCATGTATTTCGTCTCTGTAACGGCGGAAGAGCAGGGTCTGCGCGGCTCGGAATATTACGGCAAGCACCCCACCCTTCCGGCCAAGATGCTTTCGCTCGACCTGAACTACGACGACGTGCCGCCGCTGGGTATTCCGCAGGAGGTTACGGTGTCGGGCGCGGAGCGCACCAGCTTCTACCCCACGGTCGAAAACACGGCGAAAGCATTTGGCTTGAGCATCGTTCCCGACTCCAATCCCGGCGCCGGACATTACTATCGCTCCGATCATTTCAGTCTGGCGCGCGTCGGCGTTCCGGCATTCTCCATCGGTCCGGGCGAGCTCTATCAGGGCCACGACAGGCAATGGGGCCTACAAAAAGCCACGAACTTCGTCACCAATGACTACCATCACCCCAGCGACGAATACCATCCGGAGATGGACTTCTCCACCGACGGAGTCATGGCACGCTTCGGCGTCGCCCTCGGCTGGCAAGCCGCCAATCAGGCGACGGAAGTCGGCTGGAACCCAGGCGACGAATTCGAGAAAGCAAGAAAAGCCAGCGGAGCACAGTAGAATAGCGCTTTCCCGCTTTCCATGTGGTCGCTGAACCGAATACGCCCGGACTTGTTGCTTCTGTTGTCGCTGCTGCTGATGATCGTGCTGCATCCAGTACTGGATCACGGCACGCTTCGGCGACTCTTCATGGAAGCGCTGATTTTTGTGCCGGTGCTACTCGCCACTCTCAGGCTGTCTCAGATAAAGACACGGCTTTGGCCATCGGTATCGCTGATGATTGCCGCTACCGGCCTCGCAGTACTCGGCAACCTCTGGCCGAACCCGGTTGTTATCGTTGCGAAGTGGGGAGCTCTGGCGGTGTTTTTCGCGCTCGCGGTTGTAGGCCTGTTCTCGTTCCTGCGGAACACTCGCGAGGTCACCGAAACACACCTGTTCACCGCTGTCAGTATTTATCTTTTGCTCGGAATGCTGTGGTTTTCCGTTTACTGTGCCATCGATACGTATCAACCGGGCTCCATCCTGCAAGGTGGTTCTTTACTGGAGCATCGCGAGAACCAACTACTGTATTTCAGCCTGATCACGCTTTCGACGATCGGTTATGGCGACATCGTTCCCGTGGGTCCCGAAGTTCGCATGTTAGCTGCGCTGGAGGGCGTAGTCGGCGTGCTTTATATCGCGATCACGGTTGCGATTCTGGTCAGCGCCTTCCGCGCTCCGCGAGATAGGACGTGAGCCAGGCGACGACGCTGGACAAAACCATTCTCGCTTCTGTTGCTGACCAACTGATGAGCCGTGCAAGCATCACAGTGAACGGCAAGGAATGGCCAGTCCGTCGTACCAGCAGCAATAGGTTAAGGACTGCGTCGTTCGATTTGGCTGGGCGCACCTACCAAGCCATTGAGCAGAATCCTGATAAGCCCAGCCGCTGGGGGAAGCTAGCACGAGACGGTCATCAGGTTGTCCAGTTCAAGGACGTGGAAGCCAATCGCTTTGTCGCGGTGGCCGTTGACGGCAAGGCGAGGGTGTACGGACACAAGGAAAGCTGAAGAACGTGGCCCCAGCTGCCGTCATGTTTCATGAGTCCAAATTGCGTGTGCTTCGATCCGATGCCACTCAATGGGAAACGGCTACTGGTGACTGACTATCGGCGGCTATCGTACGTGGTGCTTGCGGAATGGAATCAGCACCACCGCTTCCAACTCCACCGGATCGCCGTTCTTCATTCCAGGACGGAACACCCAGCGGGACAGAGCGCGTTCGGCGGCTTCATCAAGGCGCGGATCGACGCCGTTTAGCAGCTTGATGCCACTTACCGTACCGTCGGTGTGGATGATGGCATAGAGCTTGACTATGCCCTCGGCGTTGTCGCGCAGAGCGTCGGCTGGGTATGCAGGATCGAATTTCGACATAGCCACCGGTGCCGCGATGGGTACCTTGTTGTCTGATTCTTGCAGCTCCGCGAAGCGGACGACCCAGCTTCCGCTGGCCGAAGTCAAGTTCGGCATGTTCAGAATCAGCGAATAGTACTTCTTGGTGCCAAAAACCTTGCGCTCGATCGAATCGGTTTCAACATCGGACACTTCAGGCGGTGGCGGCGCAACCGGAGGACGGCTCACGCTGGGAATGTTCGGCCGCATAGCTGCCGCGATTAGCCGCTTGTTCTCTTCTTTTTGGACATCGCTGGGCATTTTGCCCCCTGGCGTGCCTGCGGTGGCTGCAACCGGCGCTCCCGGCGGTGCAGCCCCGACGCTGATTCCGGGAGGAGCCGTTCCCGTTCCGCCATTGCCAGAGCCGTTGCCCTTCCCTCCGCCCGCGCCGCTGCCCGTCCCACCGGAAGTCCCGGTCACGTTTGGCGTCCCCGGCGCGTCCGCTTTGCCGCCGGGCGAGGCATGAAACTCGCCGCTGCGATTGCCTGCTGGAATTTCCACCGGTCCGCGAACGTCGGATGGATTCAAGCTCAAGGCGATGATCTGCCCTTGCCCTTTCGACGATTGCAGCCCCTGAAGGCTTGGCTGAGCGGGAACATTCTTCCCCGCTCCATTAGCCGCTGCTGCATCGCCGACGCCGCCAGCGCGCTGCGGCTCCACAGGCAATTTCGCTGCGGCCACGTCCGGATTCAACTGCGCCATATTGATCTCACCGCGCTTCAACTTTAGCTGGTCGGGCGACAGCGGAGGCTCAACGACCGAAGGCTGCGACAGCACCGGCATGGTCAGCTTCGGCTTGATCTGCGACACATCCGCTTTGGGTTCAACAACGGTTGGCTGTTCGAGGGCGGCCATTTTGCCTTGCGACTTCAGCTTGGAAACGTCCGCCGTCGGCTCTACCACCTGCGGAGTGAACTGCGGCAGCTTCAGTTGCGAGATCTGCCGCTGCGAGGCCGCAATAGGCTGTCCGGGAATGTTCGTCCACGCAACCATATTCGGCAGCGAAATGTCGCGCTTCAGCTTGATATTCGGTGGGGTGACGATAGTCTGGTGGTTGTTGTCAGGATTCGGCGGCACCGACAGAATTTCCTGTTTCGCCAGTTTCGGCTGCCCCTTGCGCGGCTTAGTCTCCCCACGCGGGCCGGTATTGATGGGCGGCAGATATTCACTCAGCGCGTAGTGCTCCACCTCGGTATTGGCAAATGGAGATTCGAGTCTCACCGGTCGATTGAACCACGAGGATGTGCACACGACATAAATCACGACCACCAGCGCGATGTGGTAGCCGTAGGACTCGAGATAGTGCCGTGGACCGAGCCCGGTAGCGATCCATTTTTCTTCGGGAATGGGAACGGGTTCGGCGGTCGTCTCGACCGGCGGAGGCTCGCGACGCAGGAGGAGGTCAATCAGGTTCCGCCAAAACATAAGCGGCCACGGCTCTAACTCATAGTTCAGGGCCGGCGCACTCTGCAATGCGTCTTCTTGCTGGGGCTGCGTCGTTGTTGCCTCTGACATCTCCCCTACCAACAGGACCGATTGAGTGGATTATAACGAAAAGCCGCTGTCGAGTTGCTAAGTTCACGAGAATGGCCGGCTAGATTAAATTCAGTTCTTAATCCAGGGCTGAAGCACCCGCCCCTCTTAATGCCCTTTTTTAACCAGCCTGAAGACTGGTGCTTGCAGCAAAAGCATCGGACACCGAGAAAGTCGGACCGATCGAACCCATTCCTGCCACTTTCCCAGCTAACCAAGACGTGCCATGATGGACCCCTCGGGAGACTTCATGCTTCCTAGCCTCGCCAAGGGCGAATCGCTGTTCCTCTGTCTGGTATTGATATCCGCTTCCGCCCCATTTGCTTGCGCACAAGGCAAGGCCGCTGCACCCACGACGTTGTCCGATATATCGGGAATGTACTCGTTCCTGCGTGAAGGAGAGTTCGTACAGCTCACCCTCGAAGACGGCCAGCTCTCGGGATTTGTCTCGCGCTTTGGCGACACCGATAGCGATAAAGGGGAGTTTATCGATCATTTTTTCGACAAGACATCGCTACAAGGTGATCATCTTTACTTCCAGACAAAGACAATTCACGCCGTTTGGTATGAGTTTGACGGTGTCATTGCCACCGGACCAGGAAAACGCAAGGGCGAAGAAGGCTACCGCGTACTGCGTGGCAAGCTTACGCTGCACCAGTCCGACGCGACTGGCAAGGAACAGGTCAGCGAACGAACCGTGGAGTTGAAGTCCTTTCCCGACGCGCAGCACATAAGGCAGGAGAGCAATTAGCAGCGAGAGCCTGTCACCTATCTCATAAATCACCTTGAAGCAGGCTTCAGAGGCTGCCAGTTATTGACTGCTTCACTGCACTTCCTTCTTCCCCGGCGTGGTCACTAGGACATTTTGCAGGTAGGTCACGTGGCCCTCCTCCATGGCGGATAGCTCGAGGTAGAGCCGGCGCAGTGCCTGGTTTGAAGTTTTAATCACCAATTGCCTGTAGAAATTCTGCGCGCTCTTTTCGGCTTCCAGAGCAACCCGGATCGCCCGTTCTCGGGGATTGGCTTGTGACACTTCCGCAGCTGCGAAAACGTCGCCACTTTCCAGCTTCGGGACCTCGATCATTTCCTTCAGCCCCTCTTCTGTAACCGCACAGGCGGTATTCCCGAAAAGCTCCTGATAACGGCCCTGCAGCAGCGTGCTGTGGCGCTTTTCCTCTACCGACATGTCCCAGAACACACTGGCGATTTCCAGCGATTCCGCGTCCCGGAACTCGTTGAACATTTCAGCAAACCGCTGATAGATATCGGCATTACGCTCTTCAATAAAGATCGCAACGTGCAGGGCTTCCTGGGGACTCAAGGAGGCGAACGCGCGGGTCATGGCAACTCCTGCGAATCTGCTTCTTTTGGATCGTATTTGCGGAACAGAAAAAAAGAGCTCCAAGAAGTCCTACCAGTGCTTCGTAAGTTCCACTGTGGAACTAGTCAGCGTGTTCTTGTGCCCTTCCAGGCCTAACCTGCCTTTACGGTTTGATTTTCCTCGGCCGTTGCTTTGGCCCGCTCCGCCTCAATCCGCGCAATTGTGCGTTTCAGCCAGTGCTTCACGTTTTCCCGCAGCTCCTCCTCGGACTGCGGCGAGGCGATCGCATCCCCTTGCCGATTCAACGGAATATGATGACAGGGCACATCTTCGGTACGGTATTGTTCAGGGACAAAATCGTACAGCACGCACTCATGGCAAGCGTGCGGACGGGTTGGGTCCCCGTGATTGGGACAGGTCAGCGAATCCTGAAAGATGGAGGCCGGGCCCCAGGGCGTGCTATACCAATTTCCATAGCCTCCCTGCTCGATGAAGTTCAGTTCATAGCGCAGAACCTCCAGCACATCTCGCTTGTCATCGGACATGAAAACCCTCCCAGGAAGCTTCGGCTCCGGTGCGGCTTCCTTTCTGAAGGAAATTCTGGTCGATTGTGAACCCGCAATCTGTGACGTGGCTCACCAGGTAATGTGATCGCTTCACGAGGCCCATACGGGAAGCAAGGTCGATTCTCACCTGGATGCCTTGTGGGATGAACGAATTTCGAGCGCAGCGCGAAATTCGCATTTGCACCATTTTCCTCCCTTCGTCTAAACTTTCTGCGTTAAAATCCCATTACACGCTTTCATTCTTCTAGCCAGTCACCTTTCAAGGAGCATGTATGGCCACTGCCACCGCACCTGCGCCCAGCAAAGCTAAGGGTGTTAAAGTCAATAAGAATCTCGCACCAACTCCCATCACCTATCCCAAAGAGGCAATAACGCCGAGTTGGGTAGGGCGCGTGCCGCAACTTAAGCCCGGTGTTTATGCCGACGGCATGCCCATCCATTCCCCCGAGTACATCTGCTGCAAGCTGATTCTGCGGCCGAACAAGTTTCATTCGCGCCAGAGCTTCTTCGACTTCGGCAAAGTGTTCAAGGAGCCTGCCAAAAAGCATGGCGTGAAGTTCAGTGCCGGTGGGTTCGATGTGCAGCCCGTCAAGATTCGAGAGGTAATCTTCGTTGATACCGACGACTTCCGCCTCTACAACAACGCCTTCATCTTGCGCCGCCGTATCGCCTACAAGGACGGCTTCCCCATAGGCGAGCCGGAAATCGTCTTCAAGTTCCGCCACCCCGATTTGCAGCTGTGCGCGGAAACTGACGTCCGGCCCAATATCCTTGGCGAGCACCGCGTGAAGTTCAAGGTTCAGGCCATGCCTCTGAAGGAACGGTTGGGCGGGGTTCGTATGCTGTTCTCGCACAATGTGCAGTTTGTGCGCTCCGCCATTGGTATGGGTAAAGAGAACGTGGACAGCATGGACCAGTTGATCGAGCTGTTGCCGGTGCTTGGCAAAGTTCGCAAGACGCCCGGAGAGAAGATCCACCTGGTCAGCAACACGATCGTTGAAGAGGTGCTGCAGGACATCGGCCTGCTGGATTTCGGCGACGGGCTGGCTTGCAAAGCCAACGTGGCCATCTGGCGTACCCGAGGCGAGCACCGTCCGCTCATCGGCGAGTTCGCTTACCAGTTCCGCTTTCAGGACCGAGACAAGCTCAGCAAGGATGCCCTGCGGCGGGCTGAGGCATTCTTCATCTCGCTCCAGTTCTCGGCCGAGGAGTACATCGCCCTGAATTGCACCAAGACGGCAACTGTGTATCGACTGCTGGGGAACGCGCCGAAGTCGCACGAATAGCGGGCGTGTGAACGTATTTGCTCCACCCTTTTCCAAAACAAAGGGTGGGGCACCCACTTGTGAAGCTTTCAAGGTCGACGCAGTTGGGGAAGCTTTTTTTCCCGTGCGTTAATTTTGCGGCGGTTCACCCGCGGCCGGGCTTAAGCTTTCCTCTGCGCGCTGTCAACAGCGTTTCCACCAGGGTTCCAGCCAGCCACTTTTCGTATTCTTGGGACGACCACCCACGCCCGCGCACCAGCATTCGATAGACTTCCCTCCCCGTCAGCATCCAGAAGACGTCCCGCGCCTTTCGAATGCTAAGTTCTCGGCGCAGCCGTCCTGCCGTTCGTAACAGTTCGATCAACTGCTTCTGCCTCTTGTAACGCAGCCTCTCTCCCCGCTCTTCCAGCTTTGCCAACTCCGGCGCGACCACCCTTGCCCCGCGCAACAAATCGAAGATGGTCTTCTGCGCATCGTGAATCTGCCGGGCAATGCGGGCAGCATACCGCAGTCGGTCTTCGGGCACGACCGCGCCCAGCGCCTGGCGAACCGCCTGTTCGTACTCTGTTCCGAAACTTGCCTGGTCTAGGATTTCCGTGAGAATTCCCGTCTTCGACCTGAAGATGGCGTATACGCTTTGCGCTGAGACCTGCGCCCGTCGTGCGATCTCCTCAATCGTCATCCCGGCATATCCTTCCGACAGAAGCAGGCGCCGCGTTACCTGGACAATACGCCGTCGGGTGTCCTCCGCGTGCCTTTTTCGGATGGCTGATTGATAGGTCCGTTTCTTTGTTTTCACCGCAAATACATTTTAGCATCCAATATTCAATAGAGTTATCTATATCAACTATTTAAAGAAACATAAATCGACCGGGAGGTAAGGTAATGAGGCTACTGGTTCTGGGTGCAACTGGCGGAACAGGCACGGAAATTATCCGGCGGGCAGTGGAAGGTGGCCATTCCGTCACCGCATTTGTGAGATCGCCGGAACGGCTAAAGAAACTGGAGCACCGAATCTCCATCGTGCAGGGCGACTTGCTGGATGACAGGGCGCTTACAGCGGTGCTCGGAGGTCATGAGGCAGTGTTATCGGGATTCGGCCCGAGGGTGCCGGTCTCCAAAGCCGACGCTCATCTGCTCGAGCAATTCGCGGTTGCCCTGACCGGTGCGATGCGACGCTCCGGCACGCGGCGCGTTCTGATTGTCTCAGTGGCCTTCCTCTTCAAGAACTCTATCTTTCCGCCAGCCTACTTGCTCGGCCGGCTGCTGTTCCCGGGCATTGTCGCAGATGCGGCCGTCATGGAGAGCGTGATTCGAGCCAGCGGACTGGATTGGACCATCGTGCGCCCGCCCGAACTGACGGACAAGCCATATACCGGAAAATACCGGGTGCGCGAGGGACGCCTGCCTACCTTCGGCCTCTCCATCTCCCGCGCCGATGTGGCCGACTTCATGCTGAAGACTACCGGCAATCCCGCCGCGATTGGAAAACTCTACGGAATCAGCAATTGAGACACGGTAACAATCAACTCATAAGCCCGCGTCGCTCTGTTCGGCCCGGATGGTCGCAACCGGCTCGTTGTCGCTTCTGCCTGCCGGGTTTGTCGGTTCCTCACCTCTTGGCCGCCACTCTGAACCGAGTTCGTACTGACTGGGTCTGCGACCGCTTTCGGAGGCGGCTCAAAATTCTGTTTCCCCGCCGGTTTCGCTCCGCGTACGCCCACAAGGCCAGCGGTGTTCGTGCTGTCGATTTCCTCCTCCCCGGGCGACGCATGCTGCGCAGGCCGTGACGCGATCGCGTCAGCTCAGATGAAATTACAGCAATGCCCAGCTAGGCGGTTACGACTATGCTGCCATGGCAACTAAGTGCACACTGACGAGCCCACGCAGACACCGCCCAGTGCTAATTGCCAAAAGCTAATTGGCAGTGGCTAACTGCCTGATGGCTGCGCTATTGAATCACCGGGCTCGTCTGGTCCGCCGGGCCGCCGGCGTTGTAGTGGACTTCGCCTGATTCGTCCGAATAGAAACGCCGCTGGCCCGTGGTCCCTACCTGATCCGGCACTGCCGTAATACTGTACGACCGAATCGCGCCATTCACTTTCTCGCCCGGCGTATAGGTGAAGGTGTAGCCGCTCTTGCGTCCGCTGGCAAGGTTGGTGTCGATGGTTTGCTCCCCGCCACTCTGCGAGGTACCTCCCAGGGTTATTAGGTCAACCGTAAATCCCAGGTCGGGGTGGCTGCTGGAATAAATCATCTGTGCCGCATTAATGGCCTTTATGCTGGCGATCGCCGATGCCTCGTGCGCCGGAATCTGCGACTTGGTGATTTTCGGAATCGTAAATGCCGCAATGATCAGGATGATCGTCACCACGATCAGCAACTCGATCAGGGTAAAGCCGCGTTCGCGATTACGTTTGGTCTGGTTCATGTACCCCACTTGAGCCCCACGGAACTCGCTTAGAGGAGTGACGTTGAAGTCCTCTGTTCGTTTCCGCAAGGGAACAAAGAATTATTGTGCACCGCTACATCGTTGTCAAAGCAGATTCATCGAGGGTAACTTTGCGGCGTGACAGTCTGCGGCAACCGCGCGAAATTTCGTGCCGGCTCGTCGGTGCGCTGAAGAATTCCCGAATCAAACGACGTGAAGACCAGCCGCGATACGCCTCTCACGTGGCCGCCCTGAGGGAGCAATCGGCGTGCCGCGTGGGACTTCCGCTTCCCTTTCGGGGTGCGAGACTTCGTTGCGGAAGTCGGCAAGCAACGCCAATCGAGGCCGCAATTCCCAAAAACGCGACCCTCTCATAACTGTTTGAGGCGGCGGATCAGCGGTTGAACTGGCCGGATAGAGCGAAACCTTCAACTGGGCTCGTAGCAGCCGGGACCAGCAAGGCAGTCGTGAGCAGGTGGCATCGGATTATGGCAACTTTGCCCCAAGCGCCGCTCACCTTGGTCGCAGCGAGTAGTCGATGGATATTGCGTTCATGACCTTCCTGACTCCTCCTCTGCTAAGCCTAGATCATGTCCCTGCAACTTGCTGTCGAGTCATCTCGGCGACTACGGCGGTGGGGACACGCAACGCCATTCCCGGGTCCAGCCGGGCGAACAGATCAAGAATAGGTGCGATCAGCCCCGTCCATCCCGTCTGGTGGCCAGCGCCCAGTCCGGCACCGTTGTCACCGTGGAAGTACTCGTAGAACAAGATGTAGTCCCGCCACTGTGGATCTTCCTGGAACTTCTTGGTGCCTCCGTAAACCGGCCGCCTGCCACTTTCGTCTCGAAGAAAGATGCGCGCCAGCCGCAACGAAATGTCTTTCGCCACCTCAAACAACGTCATGTACTTTCCGGAACCCGTCGGACATTCGACTTTGAACTCGTCACCGTAAAAGGGATACATGTTCAGCAGTCCACGAATGATCAGAGTATTGACCGGCATCCAAATTGGTCCCCGCCAGTTTGAATTACCGCCAAACATAGCGCTGTCCGACTCGGCGGGCAGATACTTAACTCCGTAATCCTGGCCGGCAACATCCAAAGCGAAGGGACGATCGAGATGATACTTCGACAGTGAACGTATACCATATGGGCTGAGAAACTCATTCTCGTCGAGCACATGAGCCAGAATGCGCTGTAACTTGTCCCGGCTGCAGACCGAGGCCAGTCTTCGCCCGGCGTATCCGACGAACGTGCCGTCTGCGGGAGAAATTTCCTTCAGCAACTGCGGATGGCGTTCACGGAACAGTTCCAACAACGCGGCGAGTCTCGGATGATCCGTGAGAACCCCTGGCTCGAACACCGCAGCCGCGCACAGCGGTAGCAGTCCCACCATCGAGCGGACCTTCAAACGCATACTGTCGCCATTCGGGAAGTGAAGGAGGTCGTAGAAAAAGCCGTCTTCCTCATCCCACATCTCGTCACGCTGGGGACCGATGCGGTCCATAGCGTAGCTGATCCAGAAGAAATGATCGAGGAAACGAAAGGCAACATCTTCGTACATGACTGCGTCAAGCTCAGTGAGGATGAGGGCCATCTTCAGCATGCACAAGCAATAGAATGCCATCCATGCCGTACCATCGGCCTGATCCAAGTAGCCACCCGTCGGCAGCGGTGCGCTGCGATCGAACACTGCAATATTGTCCAGTCCGAGGAACCCGCCGGCGAATACATTGCGTCCATCTGGATCTTTGCGGTTGACCCACCAGCTGAAGTTGAGCATTAATCCCTGAAATGTGCGCTCCAGAAAGCGCAGGTCAGCACGTCCCAGTTGTTTTTCGATGTCATAGAGGAACAGCGTCGCCCATGCGTGCACGGGCGGGTTTACATCGCTGAAATTCCACTCATAAGCCGGAAGTTGACCGTTGGGATGGGCGTAGAGGTTCCGTAACATCAGCAGAAGCTGCTCCTTGGCGAAATCAAAGTCCACCAGCGAAAGCGATATGGTGTGAAAGGCCAGGTCCCATGCGGCATACCAGGGATACTCCCACTTGTCCGGCATGGAGATAACGTCGCTATTTAGCATGTGGAACCATTGCGCGTTGCGAGCTTTCCCCTTGCCAGATCCTTCCATGGGATGAGCATCATGTTGGTTGAGCCATTTATCGAGGTCAAAATAGTAATACTGTTTGGACCACAACATCCCGGCGAGGGCCTGGCGGTAGACGCGACGTTGATCTTCGCTCAGATCCTTCGGGATGATACGCTCGTAGAACTCGTCCGCATCTGCCAGGCGGGCGGCAAAGATCTGGTCGAACGCGTCGAACCCGTCAGCGACGGGCTGAGCGCTCAGCCGCAATCGGGCGACTTTCGATTGCCCGGCCGGTACATCCACGACATAGTGAGCTGCGGCTTTCGTTCCCGTCTTGGTCGGATTGACAGCATCTCGCCTGCCTGCGACTAGGTATTCGTGGAAAGCGTCCTTAACAAACGGAGACGGGTTGGCCTGTCCCCAAAGGCGGCTGGCATTGGTTTCGTTGTTCGTGAAGAGGAGTTCCTGGGGCCCCTCGCACTGCAGCATGTAGTCCCCAAGTTGCGGGTGAGAAGCCCGCACCTTGTTTTCCTCAACCTGACGCAACATAGCCTGAGGGCCGCGCCCCAAAGACCACGTGTTCCGAAACCACAATGTGGGAAGCAAGTGAAGTCGCGCTTTTTCTGGGCCTCGATTGTGGACCGAGATGCGAACCAGCACGTCTTCCGGGTCGGCTTTGGCGTATTCCACGAACACATCAAAGTACCGATCCTCATCGAAAATGCCGGTGTCGAGAAGCTCGTACTCCATCTCTTGCCGCGATCGTTGCCGGTTGATTTCCACGAGCGCGCGGTAGGGATACTCCCGCTGAGGATACTTGTAGAGGTACCTCAAGTAAGAGTGGGTAGGTGTACTGTCGAGGTAGAAGTAGTATTCTTTGACGTCTTCGCCGTGGTTGCCTTCATGGTTCGTCAGGCCGAACAAGCGCTCTTTCAGGATGGGATCTTTTTCGTTCCACAGCGCTAACGCGAAGCAAAGCTGCTGTTTGTCGTCGGAGATCCCGGCCAAGCCGTCTTCACCCCAGCGATAGGCACGTGACCGTGATTGGTCGTGTGAAAAGTAGTCCCAGGCATTTCCGTCGCCACTGTAGTCCTCGCGGACCGTGCCCCACTGGCGCTCACTGAGATAAGGCCCCCACTTCTTCCAGGGAACACCTTGCTCACGTGCGGAATTCAGCCGTTTCTGTTCAGCAACCTCCACATAAGAGAAAGGGGGATATTGATGCATTTCAGCTGTAGCACCTCTTTCCGTCAATCGCTTCGCGCACCAACGGACTTTAAACTCACCGGCGCCCGACTGGTCTACTGCTCGCACCCCGGGGGGTTTGGGCGCAGGCCGAGTACGCCGTTACAGCAGGGCCGTGTACTCGACCGACCATACGTGGCAGAACAGAGCCGGGAATCGATCTTGAAGGCTGGCGACAGCTCACTAATTTCCAGATTAGTGACGGGGCCGTGAAGCCGGATGTAGATCGCCTCCATTGACTGAAAAAGAACAGTGGACTCTACGGCGACGAGCGATTCGCTGATCAGCCCGATCGCTTTAAGCTCGCAGACTCGATGCGTGCTGGTAAAAAGATACTCTAGAACTAGACTGCTTCCCGCTGAAAAAAACTAAATCATTTTGGCCCAGTTTCCATGGCAACCATCCGCCGCTAGCGGCCAACCTCCACGGTATTTTTAATCGTGGTGAGCTCGGTTTGGAGATTTGAAACAGAACGGCCAACCGCAGCTCTACGAACGATCGATCTTTTGGCGCCAGTCAGGCCTGCCTGCTCGGAACCCATGACCGTAACCAGAAGAAAACCGTCTGGCAAGACGGCTTACCGTTTTTGGGCCAGAAACAGGTAGGCGGTTGCGCGCTCGTTGCCGTAGCCTGCCGAGTAGTTGTCGTCTTCGTCGCCGATCGGTTCGATGTTCGCGTCCAAAGGCGTCTCGTCGTACGAATACATACTGCGGTATGTTTCCGCCGCGGTTCATGCTGATGCGGCGATGAATCCCTGCCCTTGCCGATATTTCAGCGATCGCACCTGCGAATGCCACTGCACGCAGCTCCGATGATCCGACGGTATATTTCGAAAATTTCCGGGCCGCTGCTGGACCGGATCTACATTCACATCGACCTACCAGCACTGAACTGTCGTGAGTTGACTATCGTGAGTTGCGTGCAACGGTCGCTGCCCGGAGCTCGGCCGATGTGCGCAAGCATCATGAAGGCGCGCGAAATGCAGCTTGACCACCTCGCCCGAGGCAGTGAGCGCAACTTACGCCAACGCCAGAGCTTCGCGGGAAGTCCGGAAATATCGCGAAGCTGGATACCGCGGCAGCCCACCTGCTGGTGTGGGTCACTGCTAGCCAGGGAACGGCGCGCCCGGCCCCACGATCGTATCCTCAAGGTGGCACGGACTAAAGCTGACCCGAGCGGAGCAAAGTTGATCGAGGCTGAACACATCGAGGAACCAATATCGCTACTTTGCATTGTACTTTTTGAACGTAGGGCAGCTAAGTAGCTTGTTATCAAAACATTAACCCTTGAAGCACACGCGAATAGCTCATTAACGAAAGGACTAATGCAAATTCTGTTGCCTGAGGCAACTTGTTGAAATTTTGGGGTTTACACAGATGAGACATGTGTCGCCTGGTAACGTCTAATGGTTACGTTGCGGTTGACAGGGGTAAGATTTTCCTTGACTCCCGAGCCTGATACAGATAACGTACTGTTTTTCGAGGTACGCAGTATCCTGTAGGTTCCAGTCCAAGGCGTCCTGCCCCAGACGGCCACTACACTGAACGCCATTACCAGGAAACAGGAACGGAAAGACCCACGAAGAAAGTGTGGGACTTAAGTACCAAGTACAACTTTCGTGACCGTACGGTTGCGCTTTTCAGTCCGGTGAGGATTGAGTCGAGGCGCGCAAAGAAACGAACCGAAGACCCCGCGCAGAGCATCCAAGCAGTGGTCGCCTGCCGCAGGAAGCAGGTCGGTTCCCACCGCCAAGACTCGCCGATAGGAACTTTGGGCCTGCGCACTGTACACGTCATTCATACGACAAGAGGAGAAATCATGCGGTCTGAATTGGTTTTTGAAGCAGTTCATACGCTGCGCAATCGTTACACCCTTTGCCAACTCGCCTCGAAGGCGACACGCAAATTTCATCGCCCCAGCACACGCATTCAGGACACTACGAATGAGGTCCTGAACCGCATTGCCGGAGCAGAACGCGAAGAAGTGATTTTGGAACCGGAGACCGCAAGCGAAGCCCAGCGGCGCGCAGCCTAAGCGCGCCGCGCCTTCGGGCGCCTCCTGCCGCAACATCCCGCCTTTGCAGTAAATCCCCGTAGGTGACAATGACAATCTCAGAACTCAAAGAAAAGAACATTACCGAGCTAACCAAGATCGCGCGCCAGCTCGATCTGCCCGGCGCCAGCGGCCTGCGCAAGCAGGACCTGATCTTCAAGATCCTCCAGGCGCAGAGCGAGAAGGAAGGACACATCTTCGCCGAAGGTGTGCTGGAAATCCTCCCCGATGGTTACGGATTCCTTCGCTCCCCCGACTACAACTACCTTCCCGGTCCCGACGACATCTATGTCTCGCCGTCGCAGATTCGCAAGTTCGACCTGAAGACCGGCGACACCATCAGCGGGCAGGTGCGTCCTCCACATGAGGGCGAGAAGTATTTCGCGCTGGTGAAGATCGAAGCGGTGAACTTCGAGTCTCCCGAAGAAGCGCGCAACAAGATTCTGTTCGACAACCTCACGCCGCTGTATCCACAGGAGCGGTGCAAGCTGGAAACGGTGCGCGAGAACATAAGCGCTCGCGTCATGGATCTGCTAACGCCAGTCGGCAAAGGACAGCGCGGCTTGATCGTTGCGCCTCCGCGTACTGGTAAGACGATGTTGCTGCAGAACCTGGCGAACTCGATTACGACCAATCATCCCGAGGTCGTGCTGATCGTTCTGCTCATCGACGAGCGTCCGGAAGAAGTTACCGACATGCAGCGCTCCGTGAAAGGCGAGGTCATCTCCTCCACCTTCGACGAACCGGCTGCGCGTCATGTGCAGGTGGCCGAAATGGTTATCGAAAAGGCCAAGCGGCTGGTCGAGCACAAGCGCGACGTCGTCATTCTGCTCGACTCGATTACGCGTCTAGCTCGCGCCTACAACACCATCGTTCCGCCGTCGGGCAAGGTGTTGTCGGGCGGTGTCGATTCCAACGCGCTTCAGCGCCCGAAACGATTCTTCGGCGCAGCTCGCAACATTGAAGAAGGCGGCTCGCTGACCATCATCGCCACCGCGCTGATTGAAACCGGCAGCCGTATGGACGATGTGATTTTCGAAGAGTTCAAAGGCACGGGCAACATGGAAATCATTCTCGACCGCAAGCTCGTCGATAAGCGCACGTTCCCGGCCATTGATATTCAGCGCTCCGGCACGCGCAAGGAAGAGCTGCTGATTCCGAAGGAAGATCTGGCGCGCATCTGGGTTCTGCGCAAGGTGCTGAACCCGTTGTCGCCGGTGGAAGCCATGGAGCTTCTCATCGATAAGCTAGGCAAGACGCGGTCGAACGGCGAATTCCTGGCCAACATGAGCGCACTGTAAAGGTAGAGGCGACCTTCAGGTCCGCGTTCGAAGTAAATCTACCGGGGCTTTAGCTCCCGGCGGACAAAACTTTGATCCGAGGTGATTGAGGCGGAAGCAACCCGGCATCCGCCTTTTGTTTTTGCTCGGCTTTCGCTGGCGCTTACGCCCGAGCGGTCTGCGATCTCTCGCGAAAGTAATCTTTCCAACCGTTCGGCAACGCCTCCACTGTAAGAGCCCGCTGCAACAGCTCAATATCCGCGGCGTTGTATCGTTTCTCGATGTACAGGCGCGTAATGTCCGCTACGGAAACGCCCTGCGGGTCGCGGCTAATCTCCTTGATCTCGTCCCCAGCGCCAACGTCTCCCTCGCGCGTGACGGCTAAGTAGAAACCCGTGCGACGGCTGTCCAGGAATCGCTTCACCATGTCGTCCGAATCAAACCTTACTCCCAGCTTGTAGCAAGGAAGTCGTGGCTGGGTTACCACAAGGTCTGCGGAACCAATCGCAAATCTGTCGCCAACGTATACCGAATCTTCGCGAAATCCATCGATGGTGAAGTTCTCTCCAAAATTTCCCATGGTTAGCTCCTGATCCGGTAATTCTGCTCTCCAATAGTCGTAATGCTCTATCGGATAGCAGTAAACAGCTTTGGCCTCGCCTCCATGGACCCTTAAGTCGGCCTGTCGGTCTCCTTCTAGGTTCAGCTCCCGTAAGCGAATGCGCCCTGCGACGGGCTCTTTCCAAATGCCGGTCGTCACTAGTCTTTCTTTCCACGTCATTTCGCGCGGAAGTCCACAATTTACCGAGATGATTTTCGTATCACACCTCCCGTTTTCGGTGAGGTTTAGATGCGCTCTCGTCCCATGCCGGTTGACGAATTTTGAGCACCGCGATCTAATACCTAGATATCCTGCATATGTAGGATATCTGGAGGTCGCAGTGGCGCCCGACAAATCGGATTTGTTGCAGGGTACGCTGGATTTGCTGGTCCTGAAGGTGGTTGCGCTGGGTCCGTTGCACGGCTATGGCATCTCGCAGCGGATCCGGCAAATGTCGAAAGAAGCGCTACAGGTGCCGCAAGGGTCGCTCTATCCCGCGCTGCATCGCCTCGAGAGGCGTGGCTGGCTCACCGCAAGCTGGAGCGAGACCGAAACCGGACGCCCAGCGAAGTATTACAAGCTGTCCCCGAAGGGCCGCAAGCAACTAGCGCAGGAAGAAGAGAACTGGCAACGGTTGACGGACGCCATTACGCTCATCCTTCGCACAGCGGAATAGGAGGAGCGCATGCATTGGCTGAAATCGCTGTTCGTTCGCACTCTTCGCGAGCAGGAGTTCGAGCGCGAGCTGCAATTTCACATCGAAGAGGTCACACGCGACTTCCTCGCCTCGGGCATGACGCCGGAAGAGGCCCACCGCCGCGCCATGCTGGAATTCGGCGGCAAGGAGCAGACCACGCAATCGCTGCGCGATGTTTATGTGATCCCGGTGCTGGAGCGCGCCTGGGCTAATGTAAAGTCCGGCTTCCACCTGATGCGCAGCGCCCCCAGCTTTTCGCTGGCTGTCATTCTTACTCTTGCCCTGGGAATCGGGGCCAACAGCGCAGTTTTTTCTGCGATCGACGCCGTGTTGCTGCGGCCTCTGCCCTTCCCACACAGCGAGGAGTTGCTGTTGCTGCGCCAATATGAGCCTGCGGGTAAGGACCCGAATGTGTTTGTGGCTCCTGTGCGACTGCACGATTGGACCCGCATGAACTCCAGCTTCCAGGCCATGACCGGCTACTACACGGAGGACCAGTCAGAGATCTCGGGAGAGCTTCCGGAAAAGGTTACCCGCGCCTTCGTGACTCCGGGATTCCTGCAGGTGGTGGGCATTAGCCCAGCGTTAGGACGCGATTTCACGCCGGAGGAAGAAAAGTTCCAAGGTCCGAGCGCGGTGCTCGTCAGCGACCGGTTCTGGAAGCGGCGCTTCCCTGCCGATCCGAACGTGCTCGGAAAGATTCTGCGCTTCGGGAGGTATTCGAGCACGATCGTCGGCGTGATGCCAGCCTTCTTTCAGTTCCCATCAGCAGATGTGGAGCTCTGGTCGGTAGCACCCTTCGATGCCCCGTTCGCGCAGGACCGCGGGTCGACCTGGTACACGGTGATTGGCAGGTTGAAGCCTGGCGTCAGTGTGAAACAGGCGCAGGCCGACATGACGACCGTGCAAAGCCAGCTCGGCAAGCAATTTCCTAAAACCGACGGCAAGCTGGCGGTACAGGTTGAACCGCTTAAGGAAAGTACGGTCGGAGGGGTCCGCCGTTCGCTCTGGATTCTGTTCGGGTCGGTCACTCTGCTGCTCCTGATTGCCTGCACCAATATCGCTGCGCTCTTGCTGGCAAGAAACAGCGAACGCGAGCATGAGATTTCGGTACGGTTTTCGCTCGGCGCTTCGCGCCGCACGGTGATAGCGCAACTGCTCACGGAAACATTCGTGCTGTCGTTGGCGGGCACGCTTCTGGGGCTGATTGTCGCCTCTGCGTCTTCGTTTGTCTTCCGCAAGCTGGCGCAGACTCTGCCGCGAGTCGACGAGATTGGGCTCGATTGGCGCATCGTGAGCTACTCGTTGTTGTGCGCACTGGGAGTCACTTTCTTGTGCGGATTGCTTCCGGCGTGGCGTGCGACACGCGGACTCGCCGGCTCCTTGGCTCAACACAGCCGCACACAGGTTGCGGCACGCAATCCAATGCAGTGGGTCCTGGTTGGCGTGCAGGTTGCGCTGGCGGTCATGTTGTTGTTTGGCGCGGGCCTTCTCCTGCGCAGCTTCCAGAAACTCGGCCGCGTCTCGCCGGGATTCGATCCAAACCATATCTTGACGCTTCACGTCAGCGCATCCTGGGCCGAGACCGCGGACATGAAAGCTCTAAACCAGCGTGTAAATCGCATCCTCGACACCTTGCGTGCAGCGCCGGCAGTCGAGGCAGCGGCGACCTCAGCATCGTTGCCAGGAGTGCCGGGTGACTATAAGACAGAGCTGCAATTCCCCGAAGGCCAGGACGACGTCTCGCGCAGGATGGTTGCTGATAGCCGCTTCGTTTCGTCAGGTTACTTTGACGTCATGCGAATCCCCCTGCTCGAGGGCGAGGGATGCCGTGACAGGGAAGGCAGCAAGGGTATTGTGGTGAATCGCAGCTTCACCCGCCGCTACTTTTCCACCATGCCGCCGCTCGGACACCATCTTGTCTTCGGAGCCAATACGCCTTTTTCAGTCACAGGTGAGATTCGCGGCATCGTGGCCGATGCGCGCGAGCAGGGTCTCAATGCTGAGCCGATGCCCACGGCCTACTGGTGCGTGAGCGCTCCGATGCCAGACCCGCATTATCTGGTGCGTACTCGCGGCGAACCGATGATGATGGCCGATACCCTTCGCCGCGCCATCCTGCAAGTTGAACCAAGCCGCTCCGTATTCGATTTGATGCCGCTGCAGGCGCATTTGAGCGATGCCTTCGCGGAGGGTCGTCTGCGAACCATACTTCTGACCATGTTCGCCCTCACTGCGGTCTCACTGGCCTGCATCGGTCTCTACGGAACGCTCAGCTACTTCGTTGCCCAGCGAAGGCGAGAAATCGGATTGCGCCTGGCTTTGGGAGCGGTGCGGCGGCAAATCGCGCGCAGGTATGTGGGGCAAGGTCTACGTGTGGCCGTCCTCGGCTGCGGTTGCGGACTGATACTGGCGGTGGGAGCAGGAAGGCTGCTGTCTGGCATGTTGTACGGCGTGTCTAGCTTCGACGCGCTCACAATTGCTGGAGTCCTGGCGCTGATGCTGTTTGTTGCTGGGTTCGCGGCATTACTGCCAGCTTGGCGAGCTTCCCGGACCGATCCCATGCAAGTGTTGCGGGACGAGTAAGACGATGGGTTCGAGATGCGGATGAACGGCTGATTAGGCGGAAGCCATAGGGCTTCCGCCTTGCTGGTTGCCCGGCGCAATCGGGGCTGAAATGAAATTGGCGGATATTCCTTCCTTCGGAAGCGCAGCGCCCAGTTGCACAACCGATTCGACCTCGTCGGTCAGGAATTCCGCCAATTGTTAGGTCCACGTCTCAGGAGGTGAGAAGTGAACATTTGCACAACCTGCATGCCGCGTACGGCACACATCCCATCGCGCAGGATTCTTACATTTCTGAGCCTGTGATGCATCCCACGTCCATCGTAGGGGGATACAACTAATGTAGTAATAGGATTCAGGAGTTTCGCAACCGAACTTGAGGACTGTCAGTTGTTAGTTGTCAGTTCCCCTAAAGAAGTTGTTGATTCCACCTTTCGCCAGAACAATGCGATAAGTGGCGCCAGCAAAAAGAACGCCGTTCCGCGGCTCTGGCATCCCTCAGGTCCTTTGTGCGCGGTGCCAACGGCCACACCTAAAAACAGGCGCAGCCTCGCCCCTCTAGCTGACCGCCACAGCCACACGGGACTGTGTTCGTGCTGGAGCGAAGCTGTCCTGCGCATCGACTACGGCGACGGCGGCAATGTTGACGACATCCTCGACTTCGGCGCCGCGCTGCAACAAATGCACAGGCTTGGCCATTCCCGACAAGATCGGGCCTAGTGTCTGCCCTGCTCCCAATTGCGGCAGCAAGCGGGCGGCGATATTACACGATTGCAGGTCGGGGAAGATCAGGACGTTGGCTCCGCCCTTCAGACGGCTGAAGGGAAAGACCTCCCGTAGCTTCTTCGCGTTGACGGCCATGTCCGACTGCAATTCGCCCTCGATGATAAGCGTCGGGTCCGCGTAGCGCACCAGTTCCACGGCGCGGCGTACTTTATCGCATAGCGGATGGCGTGTACTACCAAAAGTGGAGAAGGACAGCATAGCGATACGCGGCTCGAGATCGAAGCGACGCGCTTCCTGAGCTGCGCACAGCGCGATTTCGGCAAGATCTTCAGCGCTGGGTTCGATGTTTACTGTGGCATCGGCGAGGAAGAACAGATCGCCTCTGCGCGTGATCAGGAGATAGATGCCGCTGACTTTGTGAATACCTTCACGCACCCCAATGACCTGAAGCGCCGGCCGCAGCGTGTCGGGATAGTTCTGGCTCACGCCGGAGACGAGCGCGTCAGCATCGCCCATGCGCACCATCATTGCACCGAAGATGTTGCGGTGGTGCATCAGTTCTTCGGCGGCGGCAAGGGTAACGCCTTTGCGCTGCCGCAGGCGATAGAACTCCTGCACGTATTCATGGAAGCGGGGATGTTCCTCTGGTTCGACGATGATCGCGTCTTGCAGCGAAATGCCGAGCTCGTCGGCGGCTTTTTGCACTTCATTGTCGCGCCCCAGCAGCACTGGAATGGCGATCTTCTCTTCCAGCACCACGCGGCAAGCGCGAAGAATTTTCTCGTGGGGTTAGCCATCGCGAAAACAATCGGATTCGGCCCTAGGGAGGCGATGATCTCAGGCGTGAACGCGCCCTTCATCGAGAGGCCCAGCAGAACATCGGCGCCCCTGGCCACGTCGGCGAGGGTGCGCTTGTCAGTCTCGTGGGCGAATCGCTCCTTGTAGGCGTTCATGCCGGCGGTGCGTCCCTTGTAGATGACGCTCTTGGTATCGACCATGATGATGTTTTCGCGCTTCACCCCGAGGCAGATGTAGTGCTCGGCGCAGGCGATGCCGGAGGCTCCGGCGCCGTTCACCACAACTTTCACCTCGCCGATCTTTTTTCCGACGAGTCCTACTGCGTTGACGAGCGCTGCACAGGAGATGATAGCGGTGCCGTGCTGGTCATCGTGAAACACCGGTATTTTCATGGTCTTCTTCAGAATTTCTTCGATGTAGAAACATTCGGGTGCTTTGATGTCTTCGAGGTTGATGCCGCCGAAGGTGGGCTCGAGCAGTTGGCAGGTTTTGATGATTTCGTCGGCGTTGTGAGTGTTGAGCTCGATGTCGAAGACGTCGATGTCGGCGAAGCGTTTGAAAAGTACACCCTTCCCTTCCATAACCGGCTTACCGGCGAGCGCGCCGATGTGGCCGAGGCCGAGGACGGCTATGCCGTTGCTGACGACGGCGACAAGATTTCCTTTGGCGGTATAGCGATAGGCGTCAAGAGGGTTTTTTTCGATTTCGAGACAGGGAATGGCAACGCCGGGCGTGTAGGCCAGGCTCAGATCGCGCTGGGTGCGGCAGGGCTTGCTGGATACGACCTCAACTTTGCCGGGGCGATCTCCCTCGTGGTATTCGAGGGCTTCTTGTTTGGTAACGGGCATGATGATCTCCGTGAAGATTCCGCAAGACCATGATCGGCGCGTTGCAAGACGCGTAATAGTACGGAGGTCACAAGGGAGTGTGAGGAGCAGCAGGGTGAAACGTTTGAAACAGCCCAGTGGCTAGCTAAGCTAGCGCTCTGTGGCAAGCGGCTTACGCGGTAAACGTACGTCGCCCTTCAGGTCCAGATTCATCGCGGTGGCGCGGTCCTCAATTGCAACCCTTTCGCCAAAAGCAGCGCAAGGAGGGCAGATCCACCGTTGAGCACGCCGGGGCTTAAGCCCCTGGCTACCAGCCACGGGTCACTAGCCACTCACTACGAGCGCAGCAGAATCCCCACGATGCTAGCTGACATGAGATTGGCCATGGTGCCGGCAATCATCGCGCGGAAGCCGAGCTTGGCGAGGTCGTGGCGGCGGTTAGGCGCCAGAGCGCTGAGACCCCCGATCTGAATGCCGATGGAACTGAGATTGGCAAAGCCGCAGAGCGCAAAGGTCGCGATGGTGTAAGAGCGGGGATCGAGCAGCTCCTTTTGCGTGCCGAGGGCGCGGAAGGCTACGAGTTCATTCAACACCATTCGGATGCCGAGCAGATTGCCGATGGCGAGGCAGTCGCGCCAGGGGATGCCAATAAGCCAGGCGACGGGAGCCAAGACGATGCCGAAGATGGTCTCCAGCTTGCCAGGGAACCAGGGAAAACCGTGCGCGGCCAGGAAATTGTGGACGCCGCCGAGTACACCATCGATCAACGCAATCAATGCGAGGAACGAAATCAGCATGGCGGCGACATTGAGTGCCAGGCGAAGGCCGTCGGAGGTGCCTTTGGCGGTAGCGTCGAGCACGTTGCTGTCTTTGCTTTCGAACTGCACGTCAGCGAGTCTTGTGGTGCCGGCGGTTACAGGCGTTTCAGTCTCGGGAACCAGCATCTTGGCAATGAGGATGGTTCCGGGAGCGGTCATGACAACAGCCGCGAGCAGGTGGCGAGCTTCGACACCAAAGGCGATGTAGGCTCCCATTACGGCGCCGGAGATGTGCGCCATGCCGGCGGTCATGATGGTCATCAGCTCGGACAGGGTGACGGTCGCAAGGTATGGGCTGACGGTGAGCGGGGCTTCGGTCTGTCCCATGAAGATGCTGGCGGCGACGTCCATGGACTCGACGCCGCTGGCCCCCATGAATCTCATCATCACCTTGGCCAGTTGGCGGATGACGAACTGCATGACGCCGTAGTGGTAGAGGATCGCAAAAAATGCGGCGATAAAGATGATGATGGGCAGAACCTGGAAGGCAAAGAAAAAGCCGTATTTCGAATCTTTCGCGCCCAGCGGCCCGAAGACGAATTCGGAACCGGCGAAGGAATAGCTCAGCAGGCGCGTGACAGCGTCGCCGACGACGGCCATGATGCGCTCGCCCCAGCCGATACGGAGGACGAGAACGGCGAAGATGATCTGAAGGGCGAGTCCAATGAGGACGGTCTTAATGCGGATGGCTCTGCGATTGGTGGAGAAGAGGTAGGCGAAAAAGAGGATGGCTAGAATGCCGAGAACACCGGTTAAGCGCCCCATGGACCTCCGCGCCGGGTAAGGGTCCTTCGACTCCGGCGTCGCAATAAAAGACGACGCCTCCGCTCAGGATGACCCCCGTGTTGATCTTCAGCTCGAGTAATTCGAAGCCATCATAGCAAGTCCGAGGGGGCGCCGAACTCACGCACGATGGCGACGCTGGCACTGGCGCCAATGCGGTTGGCGCCGGCCTCGACCATTTCGGCCACCTGGGCAGCAGTGCGAATGCCTCCTGCCGCCTTCACGCCGATCGCCGTGCCGACAACGCCGCGCATGATGGCCACATCTGCGGCGGTGGCGCCGCTGGGGCCGAAGCCGGTGGAGGTCTTTACGAAGTCGGCTCCAGCTTCGCCGGCAAGGGCGCAGGCTAGGATTTTTTCTTTCTCAGTTAGAAGGGCAGTCTCGATGATGACCTTGATTATGGAGCCGTGCTCGTGGGCCATCTGAGCAAGGCTGCGAATCTCGGTCTGCACCAGCACGCGGTCCCCGGACTTGAGTGCGCCAACGTTGATAACCGTATCGAGATCGTGCGCGCCGTTTTGCGAAGCGGTCTCGGCCTCGGCCAGTTTCGTGGTGGTGAGGTTCGCGCCGAGCGGGAAGCCAACGACCGTCCCGACTTTCACCGGGGAGCCGTGTAGCTGCGCGGCTGCCAGCGCGACCCATGCAGGATTCACCATTACGGAGTAAAAGCCGTAGAACTTGGCTTCAGCACAGAAACGAATGACTTCCTGGCTCGTAGCTGCTGGGTTGAGAAGAGTGTGATCAATGAGACTGGCTACGGAATGCCAGTCCTGCAAAAGGGCACTCGATTCGGGCCCGAGGACCAGAGAATTCACCGACATAAGCTCCGCAGATTCTACGACGATTTCTGGCCGCTTTCCACAATGCAAATATCTGGTAAATTGCGGAAGCGCTCGGCGAGGTCCAACCCGTAGCCGACAACGAACTCGTCGGGAATGACGAAGCCGACATAATCGGCATGGACGGACTGCTTGCGGCGTGACACCTTGTCGAGAAGCGCTGCGATTTTCAGCGTCTTCGGCTTACGCGCCAGCAGCAAGTTTCTTAAATACGTCAGCGTCAGGCCGGTGTCGAGTATGTCTTCCACCAGTATGATGTTCTTCCCTTCCATAGACTGGTCTACGTCTTTCACCAGCTTGACTTCACCACTTTGCTCGCGCGAGTTGCCATAGCTGGAGACACCAATGAAGTCGAAGGTAGCGTCGAGCTGGATCTGACGCGCAAGGTCGGCGAGAAAAACCGTGGCACCTTTGAGCACACCGAGCAGCACAACGGATTCGCCGGGGAAGTCGCGAGTGATCGCGGCGCCTAACTCGGCCACTTTCGCGGCAATTTGTTCACGCGTGAGCAGGGTCTTCAGGCGGTCCACCATGGCTCCAATGGCAAAGAAAAAGGGATGGTAGAGAATTGCAGCGAGAAAGACAACTGAAGATCAACCCACATTGGGCGCTGCGGCGGGGGAGCCGCCAATCTCCCGTCCCTCCCCATTCGGCTGTTATCATGCCCCATTCCGGTTCGAATGCTTTCACAGGAGGTGGGCGGGGTGCTCCGAGGAACGATTTTCGCCGGATTTCTGGTTGTTCTGTGCTGGGGAACTTCTGCTGGATGGGCTGCGGAGCGAACGGCGCAATCACGCGAGGGCCAGATCGCAGAGTATTTCGACAGCATTCGACAGGACCCAAACTTATTGGTGGTGTTTCTCTTGGAAATGCCCAAGGGTGGCGACTTGCACAATCACCTGTCGGGGGCGATCTATGCCGAGTCGATGATTCAATGGGCTAAGGAGCAGGCCGAGTGTGTCGATCCGTCAACCTACGTGCTGTCGGCGGGAACGAAGAGCCCGAGCGGCGGCGGGATGACCTGCGTGGCGCCTTTGGTTCCAGCCGAGACGGCATTGTCGAATCCGGTGCTGTATCGCAGCATGGTGGACGCGTGGTCGATGCGGGATTGGCAACTCTCCGGACAATCAGGGCACGATCATTTCTTTGATACGTTCGAAAAGTTTGGAGCAGCAACACACGGCAACACCGGACCCATGTTGGCAGAAACGGCAGCCCGCGCCGCATCGCAGAACGAGATCTATCAGGAATTAATGTTCACGCCTACGGGAACGCCATTCCGTACCATGCTGGCAGCAGATGGCGTGAAGTCGATCCGGCTTACGGATGACGCTTCCACAGAGGCGCTGACGGCTTTGCGCAAAGCGCTGCTAGAGAACGGCATGAGCGGTGCAGTCCAGGACGCAATTCAGCAAACCAACGAGGCCGAGAAGAGTCGCGACGCGAAGTTGGGCTGCGACACGCCCAAAAAGCAGCCCGGTTGTAGGGTTACGCAACGCTATCTGTTTCAGGTGTTGCGAGGCCTGCCCAAGCAGATCGTCTATGCCCAAATGGTACTCGCGTTCGAGCTGGCGATGGCGGATCCGCGATTCGTTGGCCTCAACATGGTGATGCCTGAAGACTACTACATCCCCATGCATGACTTTCCACTGCATATGCGGATGATGCATTACCTGCACAGTCAATACCCTTCTATACCTGTCTCATTGCATGCCGGAGAGCTAGCGTACGGGCTGGTTCCACCCGAGGGACTGCGCTTTCATATCCACGATTCCGTCAAAATTGCCGGGGCGGAGCGCATCGGTCACGGTGTGGACGTGATGAATGAAACCAACGCATTGCAGTTGATGCAGGAGATGTCGGGTAATGACGGTAAGAAGCCGGTGATGGTGGAGATTTGCCTCACCAGCAACGATGTCATTCTGGGAGTACGCGGAAAGCAACATCCACTGCACGAATATATGCAGACGGGCGTGCCAGTTGCGCTGGCTACCGACGACGAAGGGGTCTCGCGCTCAGACATGAGCCATGAATATCTGCGTGCTGCAGAGGACCAGAAGCTGTCGTATACGGACCTGAAACGCTCGGCGCGCAATAGCTTGCAATATGCCTTCATTCAGGGCACTAGCCTGTGGAGTAATCCGAAGACATTTGAGCCGGTTAAAGAGTGTTCGGAATTGAAGACCGGCGCGGCGATCACCAAGACCTGCCGTGATTATGCGGGCGACAGAACCAACAAGAAGGCTGCCTTGCAACTCAAACTGGAAGAGCAGTTCCGGGCGTTTGAGTCGCAGCCCTGGATTGTGCAGGCTGTCAAACAGGCATCAGCGCAGTCTCGGCGGCAGTAAGCGATCCAGAATGTCTTTACCGAAATCCTAGTCTATACGCGTGCCAGGTGCACGCCGAACCACTTTTGCCGGTCACACCAGGTGTGCTCGAGGCAGAAACGGCTCTCGCGCAGAATGGTCTCGACCATCGGCATCGTGTATTTGTAGCTGTTTTCGGTGTGGATGCGTTCGCCCGATGTGAAC
>DASRAA010000064.1:0-6234 GCA_035638375.1 Binatia bacterium
CATCGCGATTAGAACCGGGCGAAAATCGCGGCCCTTTTCGGTCAGAATATATTCGTAGCGCGGCGGCCGGTCGCTATAGCGGCGGCGCTCCAGAAGACCGGCATCGACCAAAGCGCTCAAACGGCGCGTCAGCATGTTGGGCGCGATGTTCAGGCTCTTCTGGAATTGGTCAAAGCGCGTAAATCCGTGCAGGGCGTCCCGAATAATGAGAATGCTCCACCACTCGCCGACTCGTTCGAGGCTGCGAGCGATGGGACAGGGCATCTTGCCGAAGTTTTTTCGTTGCATACAAAAACCCTACCGTAGTGACTATCATTATGCAAGTCAAATAACCTGCGGATGCGCCTCACTTTCCCGTGTAATCTCCGACGCCGCAGTAGCCGAAGCCTTTGCACCCTAGCTATCATGATGCAAGTCAGTCGGCCGAATAAGAGACGGCATTTCGTCAGCTGACGATAATTGGGCAACACATCTCGTCACATCCGCCGGCGGCCGAACTGCAACATTCCGGATGATTCTTGGAGTTTCAAGGTTTCGGGTATCGAATTCAAACTGGCACGGCCGTTGCTCCGACCGCTTTGCATATTCAATAGAGGAGGAGAAATCAGATGGCTAAAATAGTGCGCTTTCACGAACTGGGTGGGCCGGAAGTGTTGAAAATCGAAGATGTAGCTTCGAGGCAACCCTCCAAGGGCGAAGTCAGTTTGAGTGTGCAGGCAATTGGATTAAACCGTGCGGAATCCATGTTCATGCATGGGTATTACTTGGAACCGCCGCAACTCCCTGCGACGTTGGGATACGAAGCTTCCGGGATCGTTACAGCCATAGGAGCAAATGTCGACCCCAGTTGGCTGAACAAGAGTGTATCGACGATACCGGCATTCTCGATGAATCAGTATGGGGTGCTCGGCAATGAGGTCATCGTTCCCGCTCATGCTTTGGCTGAGTATCCTTCAAATCTCACGCCAGTCGAAGCAACTTCCATCTGGATGCAGTACCTGACGCCCTATGGAGCATTGGTTGAGTTTGGCCAAGTGAAGAAGGGAGAGTTCGTTCTCATCACGGCGGCTTCCAGCAGCGCTGGTGTCGCCGCCATACAGATTGTGAAGGCCGAAGGAGCCATTTCGATCGCAACAACCCGCACAGGCGCTAAGCGAGACGAACTGCTTGCACTCGGCGCGGATCACGTAATTGTCACAGACGAAGAAGACTTAGTGGCTCGCGTCAAGGACATCACCGGCGGGGCGGGCACCCGGATCATTTTCGATCCAATCGCAGGTCCGCTGCTCGACAAACTGGCAGAAGCAGCCGCCCCCGGGGCTACGATTTTTGAATATGGCTGGCTCTCCGTGGCTCAGACACCGTTTCCACTCATACCAGCTATCCAAAAGGCCCTGAATATTCGTGGTTATTGGTTGGCGGAGATCACCGCGCCAAAACTGCTTAATGGTCATGCAGCTGGCGGGTTGACGAATCCGGAGAGACTCGCGCGAGCAAAGAACTACGTCTACAACCGGGTAAAGACCGGGCAGTTAAAACCCAAAATCGCCAAAACCTTCCGCTTCGAGGATGTAGTTGAGGCGTATCAATATATGGAATCAAACGAGCAAATCGGGAAGATCGTACTGACTGTAAGAGAGTAATTTTGGTGGTGGAGCTTGCGTCACGCTCTTCCGCCGCGCACTTCCCGATCCTTATGGAACATTTTATGGACAGCGTAGAGACACTAAAAAGAAATTATAGCGATTTTGAGCGAAGCCCCGAAGTGGCGGCTGATTTTATTGACCGCGTACGTCTTAACCAGCAGAAGCTGAGGGCCGAACTAAAACCGCAGTACGAGTTTATCGTCTGCGGATCGGGTTCTTCCGGTTCGGTGGTTGCACGCCGTCTGGCCGAAAATCCTGACGTCAGTGTTCTATTGCTGGAGGCCGGCGGCGATGATGATGTGCCAGCCGTCATGGAAGCGACACACTGGCCGATGAACCTTGGAAGCGAACGGGACTGGGGCTTCCAGGCCTTGCCGAACCCATGCCTCAATGGCCGTTCGGTCTCAATGTCCATGGGCAAGGTGTTGGGTGGCGGATCAAGCATCAACGTCATGATCTGGTCGCGCGGGCACAAGAGTGATTGGGATTTCTTCGCAGCAGAAGCAGGAGACCCGGAGTGGAACTATGAGTCGGTCTTAAATATTTATCGGCGGATCGAAGATTGGCACGGGACGCCTGACCCACAATATCGGGGTACAGGCGGGCCGGTGTTTGTCGAGCCCGCGCCCAGCCCCAATCCGATCGCTCCTGCCTTGCTCGTGGGAGCCCGCTCGGTTGGGATTCCCACCTTTGAACATCAGAACGGCCGCATGATGGAGAACGCTGGTGGTGCCTCGATCATGGATGTACGGGTCCGTGAAGGACAGCGCCAATCTGTGTTCCGTTCGTATACGTTTCCGCGCATGGACCGGCCGAACTTGACGGTACTCACTCATGCGCTTGTTACGAGGCTGACGTTCGACAGCAAGCGAGTCACTGGAGTGGAGTTTGTCCACGACGGCAAGACTCACCGCATCACCGCTGGCATCGAGGTAGTGCTCTCGCTCGGCGCGATTCACACGCCGAAGGTGCTCATGCAATCTGGTGTCGGCGATGAAGCCGAATTGCAGCGCTTCGGCATCCCGGTCGTGCAACATCTTCCAGGCGTCGGACGGCACTTTCAAGACCACGTTGGATTTGACTGTGTCTGGGAGTACCAGGAACCTCTCCCTCCGCGCAACAACCGCGCCGAGGCGACTATCTTCTGGAAGAGCGATTCTGGGATGGATGTTCCGGACCTGCAAATATGCCAGGGTGAGTTGACAAAGGCGAGTCCAGAGAATGCGGCTAGATTTGGGCTGCCTGCCATCGGTTCGGGGTGGACTCTCTTCGGAGGGGTGGCAAGACCGAAAAGCCAGGGACGTCTCCGTCTGACTGGTCCTAATCCGCTTGACCCAATTCAGATTGAAGCGAATTTCTTGTCGCACCCGGACGATCTGAAGGCCGCGCGGGCCTGCGTGGAACTCTGCCGCGAGGTCGGCAACTCGGTGGCATTCAAGCCATTCATCAAACGCGAAGTCATGCCGGGTAATCTAAAGGGCGCCGACCTCGACAACTTCATCAGAGATGCCGCCGTGACCTATTGGCATCAGAGCTGTACTGCCAGAATGGGCCGTGATGCCATGTCCGTGGTGGATGGCTCGCTCAAAGTCTATGGAGTCGAGAGACTTCGCATCGCAGATGGATCTATTATGCCTCGCGTGACAACTGGCAACACGATGGCTCCCTGTGTCATCATTGGCGAGCGTGCCGCAGAGGTCCTGAAGGCAAAGCACAAGCTGTAAAGATCGCGCCGGAGTGACTCGCGCAATCGACGATGACGATTTATCCAATGAGATTCTCGATGCAGTATCCGATCGCTCGCAAGCGCGGAACGCACGCAAAGAACAGCGAACCAAATGACAACGAAGGAGAAATATATGGGTAAGCTTGAAGGAAAAATTGCACTCATTCCCGGCGGCAAATAGCGGCATTGGCCTTGCGACCGCGAAGCAGTTCGTGAACGAAGGCGCGTACGTTTTCATCACAGGACGCCGTGAGCCGGAGTTGGCTCGGGCGGTAAAGGAGATCGGAAAAAATGTGACCGGCGTACAAGGGGACGCGGCGAACCTTGGCGATCTTAATCGGCTCTTCGCGCAAATCAAAAAGGAGAAGGGCAAGCTCGATATTGTGTTCGCCAATGCCGGTGGCGCGAAGTTTGCCCCCCTAGGCAAGATTACTGAGGAGCATTACGACGCGCTCTTTAACAGCAATGTGAAAGGCCTGCTTTTCACGGTACAGAAGGCGCTTCGCTGCTGCCGGATGGCGCCTCTATCATCCTTAATGCGTCCATCGCCGCCAGTACCGCGCCGTTGCCGGAGTCGAGTGTTTATAACGCCACCAAAGCCGCCGTGCGTTCGTTCGCGCGGACATGGACAACCGACTTAAAGGATCGCCGCATTCGCGTGAACGCGGTGAGCCCAGGCTCCATCGACACGCCAGGACTGAGTGACCTGCTGGCCTCCTCAGAAATCGGCGAACAACGCAAGAAAATGATTTCCAATACTGTTCCGCTCAGCAGGTTCGGTACGCCCGATGAGATCGCCAAGGCCGTAGTATTTCTCGCATCCGACGATGCCAGCTACATCACGGGAACGGAACTATGTGTGGATGGCGCGGCATCGCACAAGTGTAGGAAACTACCACCTGTGGTCTCTTTGTGGTCATCATGTCGCTTTTCGTCTGCGGCGCACGGTCTCGACGATCGTAGAACCGGGTACCTCTTTTGTTCGACCATTGCGTAGCGGCGGCGTGTGCGCTCGCTCGCGGCAGGGCCGGCGGCAAGGCTACGAGCAATGGGACAGGTCATCTTGCCGAAGCTTTTGCGCTGCATATAGAAAACCTTACGCTAGTAACTATCGTCATGCAAGTTATATGTCCTTCCGGAAATTCGTGCCGAAGCTGCCGAAGCCCGGGTCACTCCCCTTTCGAGCCCACTCCGATATGGCTCAGCTTGCCGTGTAACCTCCGGAGCCCGACAGCCGAAGCTTTGTGCGTCGGGGCATTTTTAAACCCGGCGATAACTATTATGATGCAAGTTATACAGTGCCGAAATGAGCCGTCATTTCGACAGATGACGACAACCGGACACATCTCGTCACTTCCGGTGGCCACGCGAGCTACAACAATTGAATTGATCCTTATAGCTTCAAAGATTCCGAATCTGAATCAAAGCTGGCGCATCCTTTGCTCTAACCGCTTCGCATACTACGAAACCTGCAACAGACGTGTTCACAAAACGAGACTTTAAACAACGAAAGGACCCGCTATGCCTTACCTGCACCTTGATTTACCTGGGACATATCCCGTCGAGGTAAAACGCGAATTGGCGACACGGCTTTGCAAGCTGTACGCGGAAGTGATGGAGACGCAGTTGTGGCGACCGAATGTCGGGATCGCCGAGCTCGGCAGGGACAATCTTTATCACCTCGCTTCCGATGGCCTTGAGCCTATCACCATGGTTATGGTCGAGTTTCGTCGTGGTCGCCCGGCCGAAAAGAGGCTGGCTTTAGGTAGAGCAATCGTCGATATCTGCGCCGAGCTGCTGGGTGTACCTCGCCGGACGGTAATGGTCGAGTTCACACCGCATCCGGGTGAAGAGATCCTCCGCGACGGAAACTGGGCCGCAGACTGGACACCTGCTGAGGCTGAGAAAGAATCTGTGTCTCAGAAATAAAAGAGTCAGAAGAATGGAGGACTCAAATGAAAGACACATACAAAGCAGTGGAAGTCTCATCCCGGGCATTCTTCGCGTGATGGAACGGCGGACTCTCTGAGCCAGGAGCAGGTCAGGTTCGGATTCGCGTGGAAGCATGCGGAATCTCTCACACCGCCATGTTCAGGGTCACCAACAACTATCCATGTCTAACTCTGCCGCGCGTTCCTGGGCACGAAGTCGTTGGCCACATTGAAGCCTTGGGCAGCGGAGTGTCCAGATGGAAATAGGCCAGCGTGTTGGCTGCTAAGAAGGAGAACAAATTGGGCACCTACTTTGAATCAGACGCGGTCGCGGCAGAGTTTACAGAACGCGTTCGCCGGAATCAGCGGAAGCTCAGTTCTGAGTTAAAACCGCAGTATGACTTCATCGTTTGCGGATCGGGCTCGTCGGGTTCTGTAGTTGCGGGTCGTCTGGCCGAAAATGCCGACGTCAGCGTGCTGCTGATCGAGGCAGGTGGCGACGATGACGTACCAACTGTCAAGAATGCGGGCCAATGGGTCACGAATATCGGAAGCGAGAGATACTGGCAGTTCCAAGCCGAGCCGAACCCACACCTCAATGGCCGCGCCATTCCCCTGGGCATGGGAAAGGTGCTGGGCGGCGGATCCAGCATCGACGCGATGGTCTGGGCTCGCGGTCACAAGAGCGACTGGGACTTCTTTGCATCAGAAACAGGGGACCCTGCGTGGGGCTACGAATCGGTGCTTGATATTTATCGCCGCATCGAGGACTGGCAGGGGGCACCTGATCCAAGATATCGCGGAACCGGCGGACCGGTATTTGTCCAGCCGCTGCAGGATCCGAACCCGGCCGCTCCAGCCTTGTTTGAGAGAATACGCTCGCTTGGGATTCAGATTTTTGAAAATCAAAACGGCCGGATCATGGAGGCGG
>DASRAA010000065.1:0-18775 GCA_035638375.1 Binatia bacterium
AACGGCATTCCGGAGCTGATTCGCGATGGAGTAGATGGACTGCTCTTTACGGCCTCCGATGTGGCGGAACTTGTCGGTGCCTTGGGGCGAATGATGGACGACTCTGCAATGCGCCGCAAGATGGCAGAGCTGTCTCGCAAACGCGTGGCCGACAAATACCACCTGCGGAAGAATGTGGACCGGCAGGCGGGGGTGTTGAAAGAATGGATGGACAAAAGCCGGGAACCAGCTACAGCAGCGAAGGAGAAGACCATCCCCGTTGAATTGCCAAAGCCACCAACAGTGTGAAGCTCAACGCTGCAGGAAGGACTCGTCGGTTTCCTACATGGTCTCGGCGGCTTCGAGCATCACGGTTCGCCCATCCGTCGTCGAGATTGCGCGCCGAAGCAGCAGCCATCTGCCTCCGTCCCCGGAATCCTGTGACAAGTGCACCAGCTTGCGAGAGAGCTCCTCCACGTTCCCATTCGAATAGCGCGCCGTTCACTTGGTCACCAACCAACTCCGGATTGCCGCCACTCGCGATGCCACCACGCAACACTCGCAGGCCATCGCCTCCGTAAGCGAGTTCGAAAGAACTTCGGTGCGCGACGGCAATACGAAAATATCGATCCGGCTGAGGAATTCGGCGACCTGCGAAGTTGCCGGCTCGAAATGGCAGGTCTCGGCAAAGCACAATGGGCGGCGAGAGCCTTCAGCCGTGTCTTCTCGGGACTGCTTTCTACGATCACCAGCATCGAGCCAGAACAGTCCAGCCTGGCAAAGGATTCTCGCAATTCGGCCTCCTGCCTCACTTCCTTCTGGTCTGATTATTGTCACTCCACAAACATGCAGTCTCCGTAGGAATAGAAACGATAGCGCTCGCGCACGGCATGTTCATACGCCGCCAGCACGCGTTCCCGCCCGGCGAACGCCGAGACCAGCATGATCAGCGTCGACTTCGGCAGATGAAAGTTCGTGAGCAGGGCACCGGCAACCCGAAACTCAAACCCGGGATAGATGAAGAGATCGGCTTCACCAGACTGGGCTGTGACCCGACTGTCCGACGAATACCGGGCGGCGAATTCCAGCGTACGCACTGTCGTAGTTCCGACAGCGACTATGCGGCGTCCGGCGGCGCGAGCGCATTGGATGGATTCGGCCGCCGCATTCGAGATTGAGTACCACTCCCGATGCATCTTGTGTTCTTCAACTACCTCAACGTGGATAGGCTGAAATGTTCCCAGACCAACATGTAGCGTGATCTCGGCTATCTCGATGCCGCGGAGGCGAATCCGCTTGAGAATTTCGGACGTGAAATGCAGACCTGCGGTCGGCGCCGCTACCGAACCCAGCGGCCGGGCATACACAGTCTGGTATTGCTCGCGGTCGGATAGGCTATCGGGCCGGTCGATATACGGCGGCAGCGGAACATGCCCGATTTGGTCAAGGATGGAGAAGAAGTCATCGACTGGCTGAAAGCGCAGATGCCGCTCGCCGAACTCGCCGCGAGCTATGACCTCTGCCGCTAATTCGTGCGAGTGTCGGGTGGCTTCTCCGCCAAAATAGATTCGTTCACCAATTCCCAGTTTGCGCCCGGGATGTACCAGCGCTTCCCACTCGTTGGGCTCAGAAGAAATTTGCCTGGTCAGCAACACTTCTACGGTGCCACGCAGATAATCCCGAACCGCCGGGTTGGACTGTGATACCGGCTGCGCCCGCGAACCGCTACGATGGCCAAACAGTCGGGCGGGCAATACTCGCGTGTTGTTAACCACCAGCAGATCGTCTGGCCGAAGCAGGCCGGGAAAATCTGTAAACGCACGGTCCGCGAAAACCTCTGGGCTGCGTTTCAGGTGCAGCATACGGGCGGCTGCACGGTTCGGTAACGGCTCCCTGGCGATCAGCTCTTTCGGCAGTTGATAGTCGAAGTCGGAAACCAGCACACTACGATTATGCCGTAGCAGAAATTCATGAAATCGCCTTCAGCTATCTTCGCGTTCTGCTATCTTCGCGTTCTGGCGAAACTGGGTTACGATAGAGACACTGGGGATGTCGTCATCCGTCAGGGCAGCTCATGAAATCCCTTCTTCAGCATCGGCACGAAATCGTCCACTTTGGAAGATTACTCCACCAGACCGGCCTGGTGGCTGCGACCGACGGTAACTTGTCGGTCCGTCTGGGCGACTCCAACTTTCTTTGCACTCCGACCCTTATGAGCAAAGGTATGATGACTGCCGAGGATCTCGTGGTCGTCGATGCCCTTGGTCATAAAGTCATGGGGGAGCGCAATGTTTCCAGCGAGATTGCCATGCACCTGTTCATCTATCGGAATCGTTCCGACGTCGGTGCCGTAGTCCACGCCCACCCGCCTACGGCGACTGGGTTTGCGGCCGCCGGAATTCCCTTGGATAGCGCGCTGTGCTCGGAAATTGTGATTACCCTGGGCACCGTCCCGCTGGCAAACTATGAAACGCCGGGTACTCCCGAACTGGCCGAGGCACTAGCTCCGCTGGTCGGAGAGCACGACGCTATCCTCATGGCCAACCACGGCGTGGTCACCTACGGTGAGGACCTTCTAAGCGCCTATATGAACATGGAGACCGTCGAGCACTACGCGAAGATCGCGCTCGTCACACATATGTTGGGCAGGCAAAAGCCCTTGAGCGAAACACACCTCAGCAAACTGCGTGAAATCAGGCTCAAATATCATGGGCAGAACCACGTCGGAGTGGCCGAGGGTAAGGATTAGGCAGCCGACAAAAATAGCACTGAGGGCGCGGATTCCGCGCCCTCTTTTTCATGTCGATTGGCAATTTCAACTAATCGCCGGTAGCTTGAAAACCCTCTTGCGACGAGAATCGCTGCCGCACATCGCCGCCAAACCTCTGGGCCCTCTCGGAAATCCTTGACCGCGTCCGCTCACCTGGTGCGGGGGCAAACAGCATCCCTATTCCGACCCCGATGCCCACGCCCGCAGCAAAACGAACCACGTTCCAGATGCCGCTGCCGTGATCGTTCCGACGGATCGAGATGTCAGAGAGGCGGTCCGCAATCGTTTCATATGCGTCCTTCGCCCTATCGCGGAGCTCGTCAATGGAGTCGCCCATTTTGGAACGCATGCGTGGAGCGATGCGGTCCGCTTGTTCCATCAGGAAAAGGCCGGTGCCTACTGCAACTTCTGCTGCCTTAAGAAAGTTCTTCAGGTTTCTTTTCATGATTCTCTCCTCATCGGTAATCTCCGAGGAGTGGCGCACTGGCCGCCTGCGGAATAGCCAAAAAGTCAAGCACGGCCAAATTAGTGTCTAACAGGTCCACGGAAGTCTGACCGAAACCTTCCTTCCGTTTCGTCATCCCTACGTTAACAACCCATTGCGAACTGTTCCATCCGGTTAATTCTGTAGCCTGACTTAGAATCGTATAAGGGATCAGGCGAATCGCTCAGTCATCTTTCCCCGCCTAAACGAAAACGCAATCCGGCGCGGAAGTTCGCTTTCAAGGCCGGATAACCCAGCACTTCGTTGTAGTGATTATTCGTGGCGTTGTTCAGGTTGGCGTAAGCCGTCATGTAGCGAGTTACGTTGAACCAGCCACCAAGGTCCAGCCGCCCATATCCGGCGGCATAGTAAATCGGCGGAATCAATCCGAACAGGAAATCGGAGTCGGGCCGCCGTCCCACTGCTACAGCGCCGATGGTTGCGCCGAAGCGCTGGCGGGTGTAGGTGATGAGCGCGGTTCCGGCCTGTTTGGGACGGCGCAGCAGCGGCGCACCCACACCATAGATCAATGGATCGCAAAACGGCGGATTGCACGGCGGAGCATCGTCAATCCGTGTCGAAGTGTAGGTGTACGCCCCGGTGAAGGAAAGATGGGTGCCGATCTGGCCTTGTAGCTCGACTTCAGCCCCGTGCGACATCGACTTGTTGAGGTTCTTGTACTGGCTGGTGAAGTTGACCGGGTCTGTGTAGAACTCAATCTGATTGTGGAACTGATTGCTGTAATACACTGCGCTCAGGGTCAGCCGGTTGCCCCAGAAACCCTGCTCAAAACCTCCTTCCCAGGATTTGTTTTGTTCCGGCCTCAAGTCCGGATTGGGCAGCACTGGGTACGTTCCTGAGATTCCAAATGATTGTAGAAAGCTAGGCTCCTTAATGCCCTCGGAGTAGCCTGCTCGCAGGCGCGTCCCGCTGAAAGCTTCATTTCCGCGGAATAGCAGCAGTGTGCCCGAGACGCGCGGTACGAATTTACCGCCGAAGGTTGTGTTGTTCACGTATGCGGCTCCAATCAGCCCTGAGAGTCGCTTCCAAACCAGCAACTCCTGACCAAACAGGTAGTTGTTGTAGCGAACACCATCGGTGTCGCTGAATGAGGCGAAAGCCGTGCCTGGAGCGAAATCTGAGGTAATGTGACCCTTCTCGTCTTCGAAGGTGTAGCCTACCGTAGTCTGCGCCCAATTCCGAGGAGACCATATGCCCTGATAGCTGAACCCCGCGCGATTGTATTTGCTCAGGTTCGAAAAAGGGCTGTCGATGAATTCGCGCCCAGGATCGACATACTGCTGAGAATTCGCCTGGAGATGGTTGTACTCGTATCCCGTGAAGGTGTGTTGCCAAGCACCCGGGCCGCTGAGCGAGAGTTGTCCGCTGGCCAGGAAATTGTTTTGATGCGCAATCTGGTTGCTGTTGGGCGGCAACACGGGATCGCCGTTGAACCACCAGTTCGATTGCACACCCGTCCAGTTGTTGGAGTGGCGCAGGCGGAAGCGGAACAGCACTCGCGGCGAAAATCGGATTCCAATATTTCCGCCCTGCAAAGAATTGGAGTAGGCGTCATTGATGCCTTGCCCTTGCGTGTCGAATTGATTCAGGAAGAAGTTGTAGTCATAGATCTTGTCGGAGCCCGCGACAGAGGCATAGCCATTTGCGGTCGAAAAGGTTCCGCCGTCGGCACCGAATTCGAAGATGGGCTTAAGGCTCGACCCCGTGGAGCTCCACATCTGTACCACACTGGTCATTGCATCTGTGCCGTAAATCGTGCTCTCCGGCCCACGCTCTAGTTCGACTCGGCCGATGCCGTTCATCGGGGTAACGCCGAAATCATAGAACCCACCGGGATCGTTTACCGGCACGGCATCGATGAGCACCTTGTTGTAGCTAGACTCGCCGCCGCGCACGAAGAGACTGGCCTGTCCACCGTAGCGCCCGCTCGTATTCACGATAGCTCCGGGAATATACGGCAGCGCATTGGAGGCAGACGGCGGATTCAGCAACGTGAGCTGAGTATTGTTGAGGTAACCAATCGAGGAGCCTCCCCGGCTGGCGACGTCCGGCGTGGCCGTCGCGGAGACGACGACCGTCTGCGGGACGGTGGCCAGCTTCATGGCGATCGTTATTGGGGCCTTGCTGGGCGACGAAACAGTCACAGTTTGTGCGGCGAAACCCGGCGCCAGTACCTCTGCCTGATAATCGCCTTTAGCAATGTTGGTATAGGTTGCGACGCCGTCACCTGTGGTTGTAAGAATTCCGACTCCGGCGTGATCTTCAGCTCGAAACAACGAGATCTGAACTCCGGCGACACGCTCACCGGAAGGGCTTTGTATGATCAGCGTTAAGTCAGCGGCGAATACTGCAGCAGGTACCAGCAGCCCAGATAAGAGAAAAATGAATCGTTTCAACTCTCCTCCTCACGCGAAAGGGGTTGGATGTCGGTTCGCGCCGGTCTCCTGGCTTGCGAGTCGCGATGCGTGCATCGCCTATAGCAGCGGAGGCCTTCCCGTTTGCACAGTGGCCTCTCGCCAAACGCTCGCTTACAGTTGCGCGGCAGCGCGGGATTTACACCCGCTTCCCTGTTCCGTCCCAGCGGCGGAACGCGCGAACTCAGTGAATGAACTGGAAAGAACGAACCGAGGACTATGCCCCAGGGGAACCTTGACTGTATCGGGAGGCCGAGCACCTGTCAACGCGGCGATGAGGAAAATTGCGCTTCCGCGTACGCTGTAACGCGGTCGAGCGAGGCCTGCATCTCGGCGTAGCAGCGATCCAAGGTGGCTTCATCGGCGTCGGCGGGAACGTAAATCTTCTTGGCGCCGCGAATACACAACCGCGCAAATGGCTTGGGAATCATGAATCGGTCCCAGGTATTGAGCACCCAGGCGCGGTCGGGAGCGACGTAGAAAGCGAGGATCGGGATTCCTGTGATCCGGGAGAGGACGACTGGCCCGCGCTTGGCGACATAGCGAGGCCCGCGGGGACCGTCGATCGTGAAGGCAACGCCCCCGCCCTGAGTAACGAGCTGCCGAAGTTCGAACATGGCGCGGCTGCCTCTGCGGGAACTCGAGCCGCGAATGGGCACAAAACCGAAGCGGCGGATGACGCGCGCAATGTACTCGCCATCGCGGCTCTCGCTGGTCATCACCGCGAGGTTATGGTTGCGAAACAGCCACATGGCAGGCAATACGCAACGGTGCCAGAAAACGAAGATGCCGGGATACAGGTCGTCGATACGAGTAAGCGAGCCTTCTTCTGCCGTGGCGTAGGGCGCTTCGACTTTGAAGCGCAAGGTAAGGCCAATGAGCCAAACGATCGCCGGAACGATCCATGACAGCAGAGTCGCCACAATGCGATCGCGGAGAGCGAGGCGACGTTCGGCAGTCGCATCGGCTGTGGCAGCGGATTCTGGCAGCACAGAAAAAATTCTAAAGTGGCGATTGGCCGAATGGCTAGTGGCGACGACAGTTTCAGGCTTCCAGGTTTCCAGTTTCAATTGTTCTTCCCATGCCGTCCTTGCCGGAGAGTTCCTGAACTTGGATTCCCTGGTTGCATAGCGTCGTGAAACTCGACACATTGAAACTCAAAACCGCGGTTTTATCCCGAATAGCGTAACCATCTACGCAACTCCGGTAGTGTAGGGCGCTTGCCGTACATCAGAATGCCGACCCGGTAGATGCGCGACGACAGGCCCAGCAATCCCCAGGTAGTGACCAGCATAAGCACAATGCACAGCGCAATCTGCCACAGCGGCGGGTTTTCGGCCATGATGCGCACGAACATCAGAATAGGAGCAAAAAACGGAACCATCGAGGTCCAGAAAGCAAGCGCTGAATTGGGGTGCTGGAGTACCGGCGTGCTCAGGACAATCGAGAAGATGATCGGTAGCATGGCAGGCCATTGCACTTGTTGTGCTTCCTGATCAGAATTCACCATCGCTCCCAATGCGGCATACATCGTCGAATACAGGAAGTATCCCAGTAGGAAAAACACGGCAAAGGCGATGATGCCGACCGTCGGAATACGAACATTGGAGAGCATCGAGTGTGCCGCCCCGATGCGGGGGATGGACAACGCTCCGGCAATAGCCAGCCAGATAAGGGCTTGAGTCAGCCCGACAGCACCCACTCCAATAATCTTCCCGGCAAGCAGTTGCTTCGCTGTCACCGAAGACAGCAGCACTTCCATAATGCGCGAGGTCTTCTCTTCGATAATCGATCGCATCACCGCGAAGCCATACACCAGAACGTTCACGTACAACAGCATGACCATCGTGAAGGACACGAGAAAGACTGCGACTCCGCTTGCACCCTCCCTGCCTTTTTCAATGCGCACCGAATCGAAGTCGATCGGTTCGAGCACGCTCTCCACATCGGCTTCGCTCATACCTTTTTGGCCCAACTGCCGCTTCACGACGGCGGAATGAACCGCATTTCGCAGCTCGATGTTCTCGCTGAAATCGGTCACATCTTTCGCACTGTAAACAACCTTGCGATTGGCCAGATTGCTGTCTGACAGCCACAGGAACCCGTCAATCTTCCCATCCGAGATGTCCCGGCGGAGCTTGTCACGCTCCGCCTCCGAGGTATTGCTATCCATTTCGACCCGATAGCGCGGCGCAGCTTTCCTTTGCTCAGCGTTGCCCGCCGGCGGAGTCGTCAACTCTTTTTGCACCGCTTCGGCAATTTCAGCGTTACTGGCAACCAGCACGATGTGTCGGGTTACACCCGATTTCATATCGGACAGAAACGCGGGAATTAGAATCGTCGATCCCATGAAGACCGGCATCAGCAGCGTCATGATGATGAAGGCTTTACTGCGGATGCGTTCCAGGTATTCGCGCTGTATAACCAGCCAGCTGTTATGCATGGGGCTTCACCGTATCGATGAATATCTCTTCCAGCGAAGGCTCCACCAACTCGAAGCGGCTGATCCTCGACCGTTCGCATGCCATCCTGAGAAGCTGTTGCGCATCGGCGCCCGGGCGCAGGCGAAGCTCGACGTAATTCCCGTAGTCGTTGACTGACTCAATCAGCTCGCTGTGATCAAACGGCGCTTCACCCTCATACTGCATGTGAATCGTGTTCTTTCCGTATCGTGCTTTGATCCTCTTCAGATCGCCTTCCAGCACACTGCGGCCGTGATCGATCAAGCAGATGGATTCGCACAGGCGCTCTACCTGATCCATGCGGTGAGTGGAAAACAGGATCGTCTTTCCCGCCTTCTTGAGCTCGATCATGATGTCCTTCAGCATCACGACATTTGCAGGATCAAGCCCGGAAAACGGTTCGTCCAGGATCAGCAGATCCGGATCATGCAGCAGCGTGGCAATAAACTGGACCTTTTGCTGCATGCCCTTCGACAATTCCTCAACCTTCTTGTGCACCCAGCCGTCAATTTGCAGGCGCTCACACCAATCCAGTCCACGTTTTCGCGATTCAGCGGCAGACAACCCATGGAGCCGCCCCAGAAACACCACGTGATCAAGCACCTTCATGCGTTTGTAGAGACCGCGCTCCTCGGGAAGATACCCAATACGTTGCAACTGCTCGCGATGGAACTTCTCTCCGAACAGCCACAGCTCGCCATCGTCCGGCATGGTAATGCCAATCATCATTCGGATGGTCGAGGTTTTCCCAGCCCCGTTGGGACCCAGCAACCCGTAGACGCTGCCTTCGCGAATTTTCAGAGAGAGGTGATCGACGGCAATGAAGTTGTCATACGTCTTGTGAATTCCGCGCAGTTCAACGGCAGCAGGCATCTTCGGGTGATTGTAAGAAATGAACATACACTACCGACCAAGCGCCCCTCAAACGCGATTGGTTCGTGAAATTTCTGTCGGTTATGATCCGGTTTCGGGCAGCCGGCTTCGGCTATCCGCCAGATGCTGCGCTGTGACGTCGAAATTGATCCCGACCATGCGCCGAGGTTTTCCCCAAGCATCGTAAAACACTTGGCCACGGCTCGACACCCAACGGGTGCGTCCTGTGGCTGTCCGAATGCGGTACTCGCGTGACCAGTTGTGCAAACGGTGACGAAACAGTTCCTGAAGATCGGCAGTGATCCGGGCCCGGTCCTCCGGGTGCAGCGTTTCTACCCACAATTCGTAGGATGGACGTTGGTCGAGAGGAAAGTCGCACAGGCGCTGAAAACCATCCGACCAATAGACTTCGTCCCGGCTCACATCCCAATCCCACACGCCTCCCGCAATCACCTGCTCGGCAATTCGCAACCGCTCCTCAGTTTCCTTGGACTGTTGCTGAGCCGCCTTGCGAACATCCGCCTCGGTGGACGCCTGAATTATCGCGCGCCGGCTGGCCTCACCCAGGACAGCCATCAGCAGACCCGACAGGGAGAACAGAAAGGTGGCTACAACCGTCTTGCGATCGCCGAGTCCAAAAGTGTAGAGCGGCGGGATCAACAGGTAGTCGGCTAAGCCAACGGTGATGAGCACCGCGACCAGTCCCGGACCGAGACCGCCATAGAAGGCCGAGAGCGCTATTGGGACAAACAAGGATGCGAAGGGATACCCGTCCTCAAAGGCAAAATGGGCAAACGCCCAACGTGACCCGATCCATATCAGCGAAAACAGCACTGCGCCGCCATATCGCCAGCGAGCGCTCCGGTTTGCGCCGAGCGCAAGTATTCGCCGTCGAGCTGAGCGTGAATCTGTCATGACTACGCGAGTGCAAACCTAGCCTTGGACTGCGCGATTTCTTAAATCAGTTGACGCCGTTGCGTAGTTTTTTGCCATAGCCATTAAGTGACTACTTGTTCCCTGCACCTTGGTAGAAAGTTTTGCAACATTTCTTTGCCATGCGCGGTAAGCACGCTCTCCGGGTGAAACTGCACGCCCTCGATGGGATATTTGCGGTGCCGCAGAGCCATGATTACCCGGCTACGATCGCGGTCGCAGCAGGTTGCCGAAATTTCCAGCTCGTCCGGCAGGCCCTTCTCCTCAACGATCAGCGAATGATAGCGGGTCGCGGTAATCGGCGAGGGCAGACCGCTGAAGATCGTCCTGCCGTCGTGTTCCACTTCGCTGGTCTTACCGTGCATTAGGTTGGCAGCACGGATCACGTTGCCGCCGAAGGCAGCACCAATGGCCTGGTGCCCGAGGCAGACTCCCAATATGGGAATACGCCCGGCAAAATGCTTGATCACGTCAATGCTGATCCCGGCCTCTTGCGGCGTACAAGGCCCGGGAGAGATAACGATGCGCTCAGGAGCGAGCTGCTCGATTTCAGCGAGAGTGGTCTGGTCGTTGCGCCGCACCACCACCTCGTGCCCCATCTCGCCGATGTATTGCACCAGGTTGTAGGTAAAGGAGTCGTAATTGTCGAGGACGAAAATCATGGAGTTAGTTTCAAGTTTCGAGTTTCAAGTTTCAAGTGGCAGGACAAGTGAGGCTGGTACAAATTGACAAACTCTCTGCGGCGGAGCCACCAGTCTAGTGAGTCGATCGGTCCATGCAGCACACCGAACACTCTTGCGAATGGCCAACGATGGCATCGGCTTCTGACTGCAAGATGTAGTTCAAATCGGCTGCAATCTGGTCCCATGTTTCCAAACAGCCGCACGAGGCATCTGCTTTGGCCAGAGCCGTCGCACTCCGCCAAAACTGTATGCTCTCTATAGATGTGCGACACAGGGACCCTCTGGCACCAACTTGGAACTCGAAACCCGTGTTATTCAGTCGCAGCTTCCGCCGCCCGTAGCAGTGCCCTGGCTTTATTCATGCACTCTTGGTACTCACTCTCCGGATCCGAATCAGCCACGATGCCCGCTCCCGCCTGTACGTAGGCGCGGCCGCGATGAACCACCATGGTTCGGATGGCAATGCAGGAGTCGAGATTGCCGGCATAATCGGCGTACAAAATTGCGCCGCCGTATACGCCCCGACGAGCCGGTTCCAGTTCCTCGATGATCTCCATGGCACGCACTTTCGGTGCGCCGCTCAGCGTCCCCGCCGGGAAACAAGCGGCAACGGCGTCGAGCGGATCGAGTTCGGAGCGAAGCTGTCCTTCCAATGCTGACACCAGATGCATCACGTGCGAGTACTTCTCCACGTACATTAGATCGCGAACTCTCACCGTGCCGTAATCGCTCACACGCCCGAGATCGTTGCGACCGAGGTCCACCAGCATTACATGCTCGGCGCGCTCCTTCTCATCCTTGCGCAGCTCTTCGATAAGCCGCTCATCGTCAGCCGCCTCTTCGCCGCGACGACGCGTGCCGGCAATCGGCCGATATTCAAGATTGCGGCCGGTAATGCGCACCAGCATCTCCGGCGAAGCGCCCAATACCTGAGTGTCGTCAAACTGCAGGTAAAACATGTAGGGCGAAGGATTCACCGTGCGCAGCGAGCGATAGATCTGAAAGGGATCGGCCTGCGGCTTGAAATCCAGGCGCATCGATAAGACAACTTGAAAGATGTCGCCTGCCGCAATGTACTCCTTGGCGCGACGCACGCTCGCCAGAAATTCGTCATGGCGGGTAGTCGTGCGGACCTTGATCGCCCTGCCCCTGGAAGAGGCGGACCACCCAAGATTCTGCTTGTGAATGCCGCGGACCAGCTTCTGCTCAAGCATGTCGATATCTGCGAGCGCGCGGTCGTAGGCCTTTCGCGGCGACTCGCTGCGCACATCGGCTAACGCAATGATGTGCAATTGGTGCTTCAGGTGATCGAAGGCCAGCAGCCGGTCATAAAAGGTGAAAATGCAATCCGGTAGGTCAACATCCGTCTTTGCCGTTTCTGGCAGACGCTCGAACTGCCGCACCAGGTCATAGGCAAAGTAGCCAACGCCTCCACCGGTGAACGGCGGCAGCCCGGGAACCTGCGCCGAGCGGTGTTCTCGCAGCGTTCGGCGTAGCACATCAATCACGTGGCCTTGAGTTATCTCGAACTCACGGCCACAACGAATCGAGATCTCTTTTCCTCGCGCCGTTACCACCATGCGAGGCTGCGCTCCCACGAAGGTGTAGCGCCCAATCCGCTCGCCACCTTCGACAGACTCCAGCAAGAACGAGTACTTCTGCCCTACCGCAACACTGAGAAACGCGCCCACCGGAGTCAGCAGGTCGGCGCTCAGTGTCTTCGCTACCGGCACCAATGTCGCCTCGCGGCTCATTTGCACAAATGTCTTGTATCCAGGAGCAACCATTGAGATTCAGGCAGTGTTGGAGTAACTAGGATTATACGTAAGGCCTTACGGTTGCCTTGCACCGCCATTAGGGCCTGCATATACTCGTAAGGTTTGCCCGCTTGACGAACCAGGTTCGAAACTTGCGGACGCAGAAAGTTGCTCGGGCCGTCGGCCCGCATTTCTCGGAGAATTCTTATGGCTAGCACGGTAACGCACACCCAAGAAACAAACCCGTGGGAACAGCAGGCGGCGCGCTTCAACGTCGCCGCCCAGAAGCTGAAGCTTGATGAAGGCCTGTGGCGCGTGCTGCAGCAGCCCAATCGCGAAATTATTGTGCACATCCCGGTCATGATGGACAACGGTCAGCTCGAAGTCTTTACCGGCTACCGTGTTCAGCACTCCATCGCACGCGGTCCCGCCAAAGGCGGCGTCCGCTACGCCCCGGACGTTTCGCTGGACGAGGTCCGAGCTCTCGCCAGCTGGATGACCTGGAAGTGCGCAGTCGTAAACATCCCTTTCGGGGGGGCCAAAGGCGGCATCATCTGCGATCCCAGAAGCATGTCGCGTGGTGAACTGGAGCGCCTCACCCGTCGCTACACCGCCGAGCTAATCGAATTCATAGGCCCGGAAAAAGACGTCCCTGCTCCCGACGTCAACACCAACGAGCAGGTCATGGCATGGATGATGGACACCTTCTCCATGCATATGCGGCAGACCGTCACGGCGGTCGTAACCGGCAAGCCGCTAAACATGGGTGGATCGCGCGGACGTCGCGAGGCGACAGGCCGCGGCGTGATGATCATCGCCGATGAGTCCATCAAGCATCTTGGAATGCGAAAAGAGGACACTCGCGTAATCATTCAGGGTTTCGGCAATGTCGGTTCCAACGCTGCCCACCTCATGTATCAAGCCGGCTACAAAGTGATCGGCATCGGCGAATGGGACGGCGGACTGTACAACTCCAAAGGCATCGATATCAACGCAATGGTCGAGTACCGGCAGAAGGAAGGCACAATCCACGGCTTCAAAGGTGCGGAGCGCGCGATTACCGAAGAATTGCTGATCACCGATTGCGATGTTCTGGTGCCGGCGGCCACCGAAAACGTCATAACGTCACTCAACGCCGACAAGGTGAAGGCGCGAATCCTCGTGGAAGGCGCCAACGGCCCGACAACCGCCGCAGCAGACGACATTCTCTCGGACAAGCATGTGTTCGTCATGCCCGACATTCTCGCCAATGCCGGCGGCGTCACTGCTTCCTACTTTGAGTGGGTGCAGGACCGCCAGGGCTACTTCTGGAAGGAGTCGGTGGTGAACGAGCAACTCAAAGACATCATGGAAGAGTCGTTCGACGCGGTGGTTCGCTACGCGCAAACCCACCACGTCAACAATCGCATTGCCGCGTATATGCTGGCGATCGATCGCGTCGCCTTTACGATTCGCCAGCGCGGAATTTACGCCTAAGGCTCCCAACGTGCAGAGAAACGGCTTCCATTCCGGAAGCCGTTTCTTTTGGTTCCCCCGTTTTGCTCTATTCACAATCCCTAATTTCCACCAAATTTTTCCCTTAGGAGCGCCGCCGGGGTGCCCAAACAGGCGCATAATACTGCCAAGGAAGTAGCCGTGGGGATCACCCGTCCTGAGTTCAGCATGTCTCGCTATCGTTTTGTCCTCCGCCGCACGGCAGTTGTAGTGGCCTTCCCAGTGATTTTTCTGGTCATCCTCTGCGCAACCCTGCTCCATCCCATCACCTCAGTCAGAACGAATTTCCGCGTCTCTCTGCGTCTTTGGCTGAACGTGCTGGACTGGGTCAAGGAAATCCCCATCGGCTACACCTTCTGGGTCCGCTACCAGGCGCCGCTGATGCTGGATACCATCGAAGTTCACCACGACGACTAGCACCGGCAACTGGGCTGCTGGCGACCGGCAACTGGTTGAACTGGTTGCTTTCATCTTGCAACGTGAACGATAATCAGCTGGGCTGCGGCCAGCGCCGCGGCGCGGCGCAGTCGCTTTCTGTGAACCTTCCGAATTACATCACGCTCACACGGATCTTCAGCATTCCGGTGCTGATCTGGATCCTGTCGAGCAATTACTTCAGCGACAGCAACGGTAACCGCGAGCTACTGGCATCAGCCGTCTTCATTGCAGCCTCCATCACCGACGCAATCGATGGTTATCTCGCGCGCAGGTGGGGCCAGATCACCACCATGGGCATGCTGCTTGACCCTGTCGCTGACAAGTTGCTGATCGCCGCAGCGTTCATCACCCTGGTGCAATTCAACCCACGCATTGTGCCCGCATGGATGGCTGTCATTATCATCGGTCGCGAGTTCCTGGTCAGCGGACTGCGTTCCATCGCCGCATCCGAAGGCTTCACCATCGAGGCGAGTGACCTGGGCAAAATGAAAATGGTCGTACAAATTGTCTCAGTTGTAGCGGCCATCGTAGACCACCATTGGACGCGCTTGCCCTGGTACTTTTTGTGGCTGCCGGTACGACCGATTGCCCTCGCCTCAATTTGGGTAATGGTGGTATTGTCGCTGGTCTCAGCCGTGGATTACTTCGTCGCCTTTTGGACCAAAATCAATCGTCATGCCGAGAAGCGCCGCAAGCGGCGTTCGTTTGTTTTGAGCCGGCGCAGAAAGCGCAACGATGTCCCCGCAGTCTGAGATCTCGCCAGTCTCCTTGTCCACCAGCTTTGAATATTCCCCTGAAGAACGCAGAATCTTGCTGCAACTTGCGCATCGCGCCATTGCCGCCGGCGTAGAAAATTTTCGGCTCGACCTTACCCCGCCCTCGGAGCACCTCGCTCAGCCTCGCGGTTCCTTCACCACCCTGCACCTCCACGGCAAATTACGAGGCTGTATTGGCTACGTAATAGTTAAGTATTCGCTTTACCGTACCGTTGCCGAAACAGCCCAAGCCGCGGCGTTCAACGATCCTCGATTCCCGTCGGTTACGGCCGAGGAAGCATCCGAACTAGAAATCCAGATCAGTGTCCTTTCTGCTCTCCAACCCATTGATCCAGAGCAGGTTGTCATTGGGCGCCACGGTTTGATGGTGTCCCAAGGTGGCCGTCGTGGCCTATTGCTTCCCCAAGTTCCTTTGGAGTGGGGATGGGACCGAGAGACCTTCCTCGCTCAAACCTGTTTAAAGGCTGGTTTGCCGCAGGATGCCTGGCGCCAAGGTGCTGAATTGCAAGCATTTACTGCAGAAGTATTCTCCGACCTCGCAGTTTAGGCCGGCATAGAGCGCGCCAAAACCAGCTAGATTAACAATTTTCCAACAAGACGGGTTGCAACCTTCGTTGTGCATCTGTACTATCGGGACGCTCTCATGCACGCAACTTCAACCCTTTACGCCTCCCGTATCCAGCGCTTCCGTCTTCCCCGTGTCTGTGTTCCCTTGGTGGGAGAAGATCCTGCCCGGATTGTCGAACGGGCCGAATCGCTTGTTCGCGATAACCCATTTCTGGAGTTCCGGTTAGATTACCTGGCGAACCCGTTGGCAGGGTTTCCGAAGCTAAAGCATTTCCTGGATCTGCACCCGGAAGCGACCGTGATTGCAACCTGTCGCCGCGCCGTAAATGGCGGAAAATTCAAGGGAAGCGCCACCGCGCAACTCGAAGTTCTAACTAAAGCCGCCGCCACCGGTTTCCAACTGGTTGACATAGAGCTGCAAACGGCGGAAATCCTGAAGCAGCAACAACTGATCGACCTTAAGGACCGGGTGGGGGTAATCCTTTCTTTTCATGACTTTAAGACAACCAAGAAACTCGAGGAGACATTCACCGAGTTGAAACGTTATCCAGCTGATTTCTACAAGCTGGTCTCCACGGCGACCACCCTGTACGACAACGTGCAGATGATGAAATTCTTGCAGGCCCATTCGGCCCAATATGAGATGGTGGCGTTGTGCATGGGCGAACAGGGTATCATCAGCCGCGTTCTGGGGGTGCGGGCCGGCAGCATCTTCACCTTTGGAGCCGCCACCCGGGGTGAAGAAACCGCACCGGGACAGGTCACCGCCCGCGAATTACGCGATACCTACCGCATCGAGATGGTGGACGCCGCGACCCAGGTGTACGGTGTCGCCGGCGATCCCGTGGCGCACTCGCTCTCGCCGGTGATGATGAATACCGCATTCCGCCGTGAAACCGTCAATGCGGTGTACCTTGCGCTGCACGCTAAGACACCTAAGGACCTGCTCGCCTGCGTGAACGACATCCCCATTCGCGGCTTAAGTATCACCATGCCGTACAAACAGGAAATCATCGCGGCGCTATCGAACTCGGACGCCTTAACCAGGCAAATTGGAGCTTGTAACACCCTTGTCCGCAGCCAAGATGGAAAGCTTTACGGCTTTAATACCGACGTGGCCGGGATCATAGTGCCGCTGGAACAGCGGCTTACCTTACAGGGCGCGAAAGTTTTGATCGTCGGCGCCGGCGGCGCGGCAAGAGCAGCCGCCTTCGGACTGAAAAACAAAGGCGCAGAGGTCTTTATCGCGAACCGTACCCCGGAAAACGCTCAGGCTTTGGCGCGGCAATCGAAGTCCAAGTACATGAAGCGCGCCGATGTGGGCAAATCAACTTTTGACGTCATCATCAATGCCACACCCGTAGGCATGGGTAACGGCAAGCAGTCGCCGCTGGAAGACAAGGAGTTGAATACTCGCTACCTGTTTGATCTGGTGTACAGCCCGGCAGAGACAAAGCTGATCAAGATGGCCCAAGCAAAGAACATTCAAGTGATCTCAGGCCTGGAGATGTTCGTGCAGCAGGGTGCGCGCCAATTCGAGATTTGGACCGGCAAACCTGCCCCGGTGGCCGAGATGGCATTTGTCGTCACCAAGGCCTTGGAACGGCTTGCTGCGGCGAACGGTAAGGAGCCTTCTCCTCCACCGCAGGAAGCAGCCGAAGCGGACGAGAGCGGCGCCACCCGCATCGCGTCTCGAAAACCAACCGTCGCCAGCAAAGAGAAAGCCAAAGCGGCTAGCCACAAGCCCGCGAAGAAAGCGGTTCGGAAAACAGTCAAGCGTTAAGCCAATCCTTCTGGTTGCCGCCCTACTCTGTGGTACCTGCCGCCGGAAAGCGGCATCCAGTGCGGGTTTCGAGCAACCACGCAGTGGTTTTTCGCAAAGATTCCGACTTTGCGATGCAGTTCTCAGTTGCAGTTTCACCGCAATTGGGCTTAGGATGTGAATAGCAGGCGGTTCTTCCCTGCTTCCGGTCGTTTTTTTCAGAACAAAGCCCCACGTTCGAAGTCGAAAAACCCATCACGCACAGAGAGTAGAGCTGTGTGCGAGCATTCCCAGGAGAAGACGGAGATGGCGTGGTACGCGTACTGTATTACCGAGCAAGCGGGCCTGCAAAGCGGTAATCGTGCCCGGCGTCCATTTGCTCTGGAAAACCTTAAGGGAGTCAACGAGGCTCCCGTACTTGCCTACCCCAGCGGGGAATTCGCGGTAATCGTCAGCGAACACACTCCCGCAAAACCACTCACCCAGCAATCCATCATTGAACACGCACGCGTCATCAGTGACTGCTTCCGCACGATGACGGTGTTGCCCTTCCGCTTCGGAACTATCTTCGACTCCGACGACGCCCTACGTCGCGCCGTGCGGGCCAATCGCAAGACCTTTCTGGAGAGCGTATCCCGGTTACGGGGCAAATCCGAAATGCATGTCAAGATCGTAGTCAGAGACGGCACGGTCGAAGAAGCGGTCCCCGATCTTCCCGCCTCTGTCGGAGGAGAGTATTTGCGCAGGCTACGGGATCGCGCCAGCCGTGAGCGCGAGCGCCAGACGAAAGCGCGTGCGCTGTCGATGCAAGTGCACAAGCTCTTTTGTCCTCTGGAAGAAGATGTTGTCTGCAAGCGCACTGACTCCGGCAACATGCTGATCGATTTCGCCCACCTGATTGATTCCAGTACCATCACCAAATACCAGAACCGCTACTCAGCAGCCACCCGGCATTTCAAGGACTGCCAGGTGACGATCTCCGGTCCTTGGCCTCCCTATCACTTCATGCCTGGCAAATTGAGGACGGTGTCAGGCGGTAACTAGCAAACAAGCCACTCATTTTTGAGGCGGCCCACCGGCCGCCTTTGTTCTTTTGCCCTCGAACTTGCCCACGGGCTTCGATCCATGCGGGCATGAAGATTCGGCGACACGCAGCGAGTCATGTCATTTTTCGCCCCGTTCCAAAAAAGGAACAAATTCTTGATTCCGCTGTCCTCGCAAGTGTTGAACCTCTTTAGAAATGTCCCCTTTTCGCCTCGATAGAAATGTCCCCTTAGGCTAAAGCCTCCACAGGGAGGCTGGATTTGGGGAGAACGGCGTTGAGTGCACGAGAGGTGGATCGAGCTGGGGTGCTACGACGAG
>DASRAA010000066.1:0-2365 GCA_035638375.1 Binatia bacterium
ACGTTAGGGCTTTACCGGATGCGCGTTCTCGCTGAGGAGTCAACGGGTGGGGAGAGTTCTGCGCGCGTCCGGTAAAGCCGTTTGGACGTGGCCGCCCGTGGGTGCGGTGGACGCGGGCCCTATGCAAATTCAATTGAGGGAAGGGGTGAGTTTGAGATGTGCCGAGGCTGTGCTGCAGAGCAGAAGTCACAACACAGCATGCGAGGGGAACTGGCTAGGCGGAAAGAGTATCGACGAGGCAGTGGTTGAAGCGGCCGCGAGGAAGCATCTGTTTGGTACTGCGGCAGAGAGGTAGTTAGCAGGCCGAAGCATGCAGAGTTTTCGGGTTGGAGAGAGTGCTTCACGCGGCAGCGCAGACCGTTGGTGGGGAACGAAGTTGGAGTTCCGCAGCGGTGAACCGTTGAATGACTCTCATTGGTCCACCGCATTGGGGACAGCGCCAAGACTGTGGGTCTTTGGCGCTGGGAGCATGCTGTTCGGCTTGCGGTGGTTGTGTTGCGCCGAGCAAGTGCAAGCAGAGTGGGAGGAGCTTGGCGCGTTTGCGGTTGGCCAAGAAGCCGAAGTTACGGATGCGCACAAAACCTTTGGGAAGGATATGCAGCAAGAAGCGCCGTAAGAATTCGTCGAAGGATAGAGTCAGCAACTTCTGCTCATTGTGGTGCGCTGAATCGCGCCAGCGAAAAGTAACTTGACCATCGGCAAAGGAAACCAGGCGGTGGTTGGAGATGGCCACGCGATGAGTGTAGCGGCCTAAATAATGCACCACGTATTGGGGGCCACCGAAGGGACGTTTCAAATAGACCACCCAATCCTGCCGATGGAGTGGCCGCAGCCAAGCGGCGAAGATTTTGGGTTGCGCCAGAAGCTTCAGGTCTCCGTGGAAGTGCAGTCGGCCATTTTGAAAAGCCTCTTTAAGCGCGTTGACGAACTTGCCGCGGAAGACTTCCGCCAGCACTTTCTTGGGCAGGAAGTAGTTGTCTCGGGAGCGAACCCAGCGGGTGTGATCGTGCGAGAGGCCACCGGCGGGCACGACACAATGGACATGCGGATGAGCGGTGAGCTTTTGGCTCCACGTATGTAAGACGCTGAAGAAGCCGATCTCTACGCCGAGGTGTCTGGGATCGCCAGCGACTTCCAGGAGCGTTTCCGCGCTGGTACGGAACAAGAGATCATAGATGACCTTTTTGTTCTGCAGCACTACAGGGGCCAAGCGCCCAGGCAGGGTGAAGACGACATGGAGATAGCGCGTGGGGAGAAGCTCCTTTTGACGCGCAGCGATCCAGCGGTCCCGAGCGGCGGTCTGACACTTCGGGCAGTGGCGATCGCGACAGCTGTTATAAGAGATGGGGGCACGATGTCCGCAGCGCATGCACTCATCGAGATGGCCGCCGAGGGCAGCGGTACGACACCGCGCAATGGCTCGCAACACTTTGATGTGCTTCCAAGGGAGCCACGGGCGGTTTCGTTCGATGAACGTCTCTCCGGCAGCGCGGACGATATCGGCCACCTCCAGAGGCGGCCGGCTCATCTACTTCTCGTCGGGTGGCTTGTCGTTCAGTGCTAGCGAGTCCAAAGGACTCGGGGTGGCGCTGAGGCGCTGTATAGCGAGGTGCACGTAAACCAGGGTGTCTTTCAGATCTTCATGACCGAGCAGGACCTGAATGGCCCGGAGATCGGTGCCGTCTTCATAGAGATGCGTCGCAAAGCAGTGGCGCAGAGTGTGGGGGTGCACATGCTTCTGGAGGCCAGCGCGCTTGGCGGATTTGTGACATGCGTGCCAAACGGTTTTGATATCGATGGGCCGATCCTTGCGATAGTTGCTGGGGAACAGCCAGGTGCTGGATTTCCGGTGGTAGAAACGCCAGTGGGTGCGGAGTGCCGTGAGGAGCTTGGGACTGAGCATGAGGTCACGATCTTTGCGGCCCTTACCGCCGCGTATGTGCACCACCATGCGCTGACTGTCGATGTCACTGATTTTCAAGTGGGTCAACTCGGAGCACCGGGCGCCGGTAGCATAGAGGGTCATGAGCAGGATGCGTTGGCAAGGAGTGCGGGCCGCATCGATGAGTTGCGCGACTTCTTCGCGGCTAAGAATCGTCGGCAGGCGATGTGTCTTTTTCGGATAGGGAGTGTCGGCGATGCTCCAGGGCCGGCGGAGCGTCTTGACGTAGAGAAAACGCAGTGCTGCCAAACGTTGCCCTACCGTGCCCGCCGATTTTCCTTTCCTAAACAACTCCGCCAGATATTCGCGAACGTGTCGCGGGCCTAAGCGATCGGGCGAGCAGCGGAATCGTCGAGCAAAATCTTCGACTGTGCGGACATAGTGACGTATGGTATTTTGTGCATAATTGCGAAGCTGGAGTTC